>JAQBPC010000439.1 GCA_028287725.1 Chloroflexota bacterium
CTTCCTGAGATTGAGCGAGAGATCAGCCCACTGGGCGAGACGCTCCGGATTCGTCATGTGTTGCAGGTGCCGAAAGCCCTGGCCCCTTCGCGCTGGGAACGCGATACCGAGCTGGTGGAGCTCCCTATTGAGAGCACGATTACTCTGGCGCCGGGAGACGCGCTGGTGCGCTTCAGTACGGTTGTAGAGAATGTCGCGGCGGACCACAGACTACGAGTTCATATGGCTGTGCCGTTCGCGGCGGATCACGTCCACGCCGAGGGCGCGTTTGCCATGGTACGGCGGGCGGCGCAACCGGACACGAGCGGCGAATGGGCCGAGCAACCGGTAGGCACGGCGCCGCACCAGGGTGTGATAGCGGTGCATGGGGATCGCGGTGCGTTGCTGCTTGCAACCCGCGGCCTACCGGAATACGAAGTTCTAGAACGATCAACGGGCACCTCCGAAGTAGCACTGACATTGCTTCGCTCCACGGGTTGGCTGTCGCGAAGTGACATATTCACCAGGCCAGGGGACGCAGGTCCCTCCCTGCCAACCCCGGAAGGACAGTGCCTCGGCACCCAGCGGTTCGACTACGCTCTCGCCTTTGGCGCGGGTCCCTGGCGGGAGTTGTTGCCGGCCGCACGTTCCTTCGCCGTGCCACTCAGGACGCATGTTGGCCCATGTGCCGAAGGCGCCCTGCCGGCGACTGCGGCATTGGTCGAGGCGAGACCGGCGGCGATCGTGGTTAGCGCACTTAAGGGTGCCGAGGATGGACGCGGAGCGATTCTCAGGGTATATAACGACGACACCGCTCCCCATACGGCTGAGCTTTCCTGGCGCCTGCCCGTGCAGCGTGTGACCAGGGTTGATCTGGCTGAAACCGATGGGCAGGTGCTGTGCCAGGATACGCCGTGCCTGGGACTTAACGTCGACGTGCCAGCGGGCGGTATTGTGTCGCTTCGACTGGAGTGGGCCTAAACTCATGGCATCAGGCCTGAGCGCGCCAGGCGGTGACCAACTGCTCTACGTCGTCGATATACGCCGTGGGATCGTTGTTATCGCCTGACGGTGCGTAGACCGGAATTATCTTATCGACGGTAGTAAGACTCCACCCGTTGATGTACAGCTTGCTGATAAGCCTGTACCAGTCCTCGGCCCCTTGTTGCCAGGTGTCGTAGTACCGGTAGCCGTCTCTGCTTGGCGCGCCCGCCACGGCCCTGATGTTGCCGACGCTGTGCGTTGACACGGCCTCGCCGCGCGTGCCGGCGGCACTCTCGTGCACGAAGAATGCCAGACAGTACGCGGGATCGATCCCGTACTTTACACCGAGGTCGTAGATCGCCTGACCCATGCCTGCCATCGGTGAGCCGTAGTCGCCGAGTACCTGATTGATTTGGCCAACCGAAATGGTCGGCGCTCCCCGCACGTCGTAGCCCGTTGGACGAAGTGGCGACGGCGGCAGCGCGGCGGCCGCGGGGATCGGGGCCGCACTTGCCGGTGTGTGCGAGCTCTGCCGAACAGCTCGAACGGGGGCTGGGCCCGGGGCGGTGACGATGGTGGTTGCGCTATAGATGGCACTGTCGCCGCTGCTGTAGGCACTGGCGTGGTCGCTGGGCTGGCGCAGCACGGCGGCCGCGAGGAGTGCCGCCATCACGACGGGTGTGGCGATCAGGTAGATTTTCGTGTCCTTCACCGTGCAGCCCCTTCCCCAGCGCGAGGGAGCATGAACGAGTGATGCCGGTGGTCGTTGAGATAGGTAATGGTCTGCCCCGCAACATGCAGCCGGAGGTCTGGGTAGGAATCGTGGTTGAAATCCACGACCTCCAGCGTCGCGGGACTGAACTCCTGGCCGGGGCCAAACAAGTACGGCCCCTTGATTACCGAGACGTGCGCCGGGTTCCCACCGGGCACGATCATGATCAACACCTGGCGATGGGCGTTCATCACCACGAAGTGGGTCGGCAGACCGCTCTGCTCGTTAAAGCCGACATATGCATCGGTCTGATACGTGCGGGGATACCCGTAACGCAGGTCGTCGAGCTTGACCTGCGTCCACGACACCACCGTGGTGATCAGGGCATACGCGACATATAGGGCCAAAGCCACCAGAAGCACCATTGCCCAGGTACCGGCGTGATGCCAGAGGCGGCTAGCACTACCCGAGCGGCGGATAGCGTGATGGGATCCGGGTAGATGACGAAGCTCGCGTTGTGCGACGGCCATGAATTCCTCCTGCATGTTGGCTGTATTGGATGCCACTGCAGCTATAGTAGAATATCTGTTCTAGAACATTCAATGGGTTTGTGGATAAAAAGAAATTTGTTCTAACAAGTCGCGGACGTCGCCTTGCCTGGTGTGGTGGGAACCTGGTAAGCCTGGATAGAAGGCGGTGCTCGGTCCTGGTTGCGGCTGCATCGGCAGCGGAGAGCATCGCGCCGCATGCCTGATCCAGGTGCCCTATCTCGCGAAGAACGGGAACTGCGCGGCGGCGCTGGAGCGCTTGCGAGGACCATGAGGAAAGGCGGACACGCCAGGGAGCGAGGAACGACCGTCAGGATGCGGCTTCGGGGCAACGAGATCTTTAGGGCAATGCGGCATCGCTAGCATCGGAGAATCAGGATATGCGCACTGTACGTATGACCCTTGCTCGGCTGGCGATCCTGCCGGCCGTGTGCCTGCTGCAACTTGCTCCCCAGGCCGGGGCGCTGGCGAAACCGGCGAGCTACAGCAAAGTGACGCTCCCGCAAGACGCACGAATGCACCCTGATGCGGCAACCGAGTGGTGGTACTACACCGGCCATCTCCAAGACAAGATGGGCGGCACCTACGGTTTCGAGCTTGTGGCGTTCAAGTTTCAGGGCATCAAGAAGCTCGACCCGATGTCGCCGTCCAACACAGCCTACCGGACCGACTTCGCGATCACCGATGAGTCCCGCGGTAAGTTCTACTCGGCGGTGAGCTATCTGGCGCCGAGCCCGGGCAAGACGTTGATGAGCACGGATTCGCTTTCGATACGTATGGTCAGCGCAACCGGATCGGTCTCGATGCAGACCGCGCCTGGCCCGGATCTTGCATACCGTATTCACGGCGCGCTGAGCGGCGGATCCATCGATGTCACAGTCCATACCGCCCGGCGGCCCCTGCTTGAAGGTGGGACCGGCGTCGTGCCGATGGGCACCGGGGGCTACTCGTACTACTACAGTCTGACCAACATGTTGACCAGCGGTACGCTGAACGTCGCGGGCCGAACCGTTGCCGTTACCGGCACGACCTGGATGGACCACCAATGGGGAAACTGGAAGTGGTCGAATATCCGCGGTTGGGACTGGATGGCGGTGCAGCTGAGCAACGGGACGAGCGTGGTGCTCTCCAACTTCGCCGGGTCGCGCATAACGAGCAAGTCGGCCGCCGCCAGCTTCCCCAACGGTACGCAACTGACGACACGTGACTCGTCGATGGTTCCTGCGCATTTCAGCTGGACCAGCCCCGTCACCAAGGTGAAATACCCGCAGGGCTGGCACGTGAAGGTTCCAGCGATTGGGCTTGACGCCGAGGTGCTGCCGACGGTGCCCAACCAGGAGGTGGTGGACCCGCTTTCGCTTGGCCCGACGTATTGGGAAGGAAGCGGACGGCTGACCGGCACGCTGCACGGGAAGCCTATAACCGGCCTGACCTACACGGAGCTGGTAGGGTACGGGAAGCGCAGCGCGCTGGAGATGTAAGCCCGGCTGGAGCCGCTCGACTACACAGCCGTGGCGCCGTCGTAACCCGGGGTTGGCGTCCGTGCCCTGTGTATCGCACTAGACTTGGCCGTTTGCCAACCGGTGAAGTGGCTGGTGTGATATACTTGACCGTCGGTGACGCGCACCC
>JAQBPC010000461.1 GCA_028287725.1 Chloroflexota bacterium
CGCCCCTCATTCCGGCACAAGTCGCGAGATATGTGGGCGTCGACTATCTGGGGTCGTTGTGCTGGTTAGCGTCGACCAATTTATTGCCCATTATGGTGACGCAGCAGGCAGGAGCCACGGCCAACGCCTATTTTTACTTGCCGTGGCAGATTTCGGTCATGCTGATGCAAATCAGCCCCAACATGGGTTCGTCGCTCGTCGTAGAATCCGTCATCGACCCAACAAAGCTGCAAGCCTATAGCTACCAGGTTTGTATCCAGATTGCACGCCTTGTCGTCCCCATGGCCGCGATCCTGGTGCTGGGCGCCCCATTCATACTTCGCATTTTTGGCAACAACTATGCCACACAGGGGACAGACCTGCTCCGTCTGCTTGCCTTGTCGGCCATTCCCTTCATCTTCAACAGCATCTATATCAGTGTTGCGCGTGTACAGCGACGCGTGGGCGCCGCCGTAATGGTTCTGGCGTCGTTATGTGTGCTCGTGCTTACCCTGAGTCACTTTTTGTTACAGGCATTTGGTATTCTCGGCGTTGGTCTGGCCTGGCTAGTGAGCCAGAGCCTCATCGCGGTGGTCCTATTATCGACACAGCTACGCAGCTTGTGGTCAGCAGGCCTGCGTGAGAGCGCATTTCAGAGTGGACCGTCGGACGTCTTCGGTGGCACCATTGCCTCGTCGGGCGCCCGCACCGTGCCTCAAGGCGGCGTAGCGGAACACTCGTGGCTCAGGAACCTCCAACCCGCAGCATTCAGCACTCGCATACTAGACTCATTGCACAAAGTTGCCGCCGGAACGCGCCTGCTACCCGTGTTGCACCAGGTACGCACTTTTCGGGATAATCGCCGTCGTCTGGCCAAGGCAACGCGACTGTTGCCCAGAATTCTGCCGACCATTGCGCCGATGTCCGACACTCCGCAACCGGCAACTTGGACAATCCACCGCCTCACGGCGGCAGATCCTATCAAGACCGTGGTGACGCTTGGCCCTCCGAACCAAGCGCCGTGCGCTTTGCTGAAACTAGCCGAAGCCGATCCTAACGTGATGGGATTATGGCGGCAGAATGAAGTGTTGGCGGCTCTACACGCCGACAGCCGGCTTGGCGACTGGCGCGCATTGCTTCCGACGGTGCTTTCGGCATGTGAGATCGAGCGTCAAGCCTTTGTGGTCGAGCGGATGCAGCAGGGCCGTGAAGCGCGCCGTGCGCTTGCCAGTCCGGGAGACAGAGCGCGGCTTCAGGTGGCCGCCGCGGCCACGATTGGTGAGTTACACCGGCGCTCGGCCACCACCACTGTGGTCAGCGCCGGACTGCTCGAATGCTGGCTTGTTGAACCGCTCGATGCCCTGCGGCAAGTTACCGCGACGCTCCCTCGCGCCGGCGATTCATCCAAGGCGATCGAGCGGCTGGCAGCAGAGCTTTACAAGGAGCTGGCAGAGCGCAGACTTTCGGTTAGCTGGGTACATGGTGACTTCACACCCGGCAACATCTTGCTGACTCCAGACGGCGCGGCTCTGACAGGGATAGTTGACTGGGATTTGGCTACGCCGGACGGCCTGCCGCAACTCGACCTGTTGCTGCTACTTCTGTCCATGCGCATGGTTGTGCAAGGTCGTGAGCTGGGCGACATAGTGCGGGCGCTCTTGAACGGGGAAGGGTGGACGCCTCACGAGCAGACACTGATGGATGCGGAGGCGGCGTTACCCGGTGACACGGTGGCGATGCGGGCTTTGGTCCAGCTGTGCTGGCTGCAGCACGTGTCCGCGATTCTTAAAAAGGCTACCCGCTATGCCGGACGAGGGCTATGGGTGAGGAGGAATATTGAAGCCGTACTACAGTGCCTGTAAACGAGCTCAGCGTGCAGACTATGACTACGTGCCTTGGGAAACTTAAAAACGCCGCAGGTCGTCAATCTTGATAGTCTTCGGCCCAAACTACGCTAGCGTTGAACTGACCATAGATGAAGCCTGATGACGGAGGCAGTGTGATGTTGGACGGATCCCAATTATCAGAAGCCAAGCGTGCGCTGCTGGAACGCTATCGACGGGGAGACCTCCCACGGCCCGCAACGACAGTCGTCCCTGGCGCTCGAAGCGCCGAAGCTCTAGTGGCTGGCCGGCATGCTGGTGTGGTGGCAGTGCAATCCGGGAAGTCCAAGCGGCCTTTTTTCTTCCTGCATGGCCAATGGATACGAGAAGTAGGTGCCCTGTGCTTCCCCCTTGCGCGCCAATTGGGACCCGATCAACCGTTCTATATGGTGGAACCAAATACGTTCGACGACCCGAAGAACCTGCCTACGTTAGAGACAATAGCAGCCAAGCATATCAAGGCACTGCGCGCCGTTCAACCAGACGGACCCTATCTCCTGGGCGGCTTTTGCAATGGGGGTCTTGTTGCCTATGAAATGGCCCGGCAGTTGCATGCAGACGGACAGAAGGTTGATTTGCTTGCATTGATGGACCCGCTGCTACTTGTTCAGCCACCACGTCTCAAATTGGCATTCCGTTTCATCAAGCGCTACGATGAGCTGATGCGAGTGAAGGTGGAAACCCAAGTCGCATGGTTCCTTTGTTTGCGCAATGCCTATAGCTATCTGCAAGACGTCGATGCGTATGCGCGGCATCGCATGCAAATGCTGAAAGTCTTGTTGCGCCGGAACAGCGCTGAAACGGTCAATATCGGGTCCGGACGCGACAATTCAGCCGTTGCCTTTCCAAGGCTTGCTTCGATTGTCCCCAAGGCTGACAACCTTCTCCAGGATTATCCGGGCGTATTTACCTGGGTGGCTCTGCATTACAAACCGGCCACCGTGTATCCCGGTAAGATCTCGTTCTTTTGGCCAACCAGTAGCACCTCGCGCCGTGGGTGGCGTGCCGTTGAGGAAGCCAACGACGTGGAGGTCCATGTCATTCCCGGCCGTTCGATGAGCCTTCTAACCGATGGCCGCGCACGT
>JAQBPC010000406.1 GCA_028287725.1 Chloroflexota bacterium
GTGTGACATCGTCGAGCTTGCTCCGGCTAAGGACGTTAATGGCATCTCGGCGCTCACGGCAGGGCGCATACCTATCAACCTTATCGGCGCCATGGCTCGGTCGGGCCAATTTGCACAAAGGGAAGGGAGCAGAAGGTCAAGTGCGGGCGAGACTCCAACGTAGGAGCAATATGCTACGGGACCAAGCCTTCGCCCAATGCGGCCGTTCCTTGGCCTGCCGCCTGCTGCGGTCCGTGGCGCTCGGAGATCCGAATGAGCGTGCCGCCCACGAGCACGCAGATTCCAAATCCGGCAGCCATGACGAAGAGCGGCAGCCTGAAGTCAATGCTGTGCAGCGCGCTGAGCGTGTTTGCCGCGATAAAAGCGCTCGCCAGGCCGACGGCGCTATAGACACCCTGCACGCGTGCCCGTGCATCCGGTGGGGCAGCGGAGGCCAGCGTTGCGTCGACCGCGGGTTGCATCAGGCCATAAACGGCTCCGTGCAGACCGAACACGATGATCGCGGGCACGACCATATTCAACAGTCCATACGTCGCATACATCGGTACCTGCGCCAGCCCGAACGCGAAGATTATGGTGGATCGACGCCGGCGATCGGCGAGCCGGCCACCAATCGGCGCGCCAACGATGTTAGGGAACGCCCAGGCAGAATATGCCAGCCCTATCGCCGCGACCGGAGCCCCCAGATTATGGCGCATCCACAACGGCATTAAGGTAAGGTCGAATCCGAAATAAAGGTTGTCGCCAAATGCCAGGATGTACGCGCCGAGCAATGGCAAGGTGAACAGTGCGCGCCGCGGCACCTTCCCTGCCGGCATTCGGGACCTCCGCTCGGCCTGCACGCCGTCCCTTACCAACGCCAGTACGATTACGAGCGCCACCACTCGGAAAATGCATGAGCCGACAAATGCACTGCCATAGCCTACCGAGGCGAGCAGACTGCCGAGCGCCGGACCGAGCAGGAATCCTGCATTGAGAAACGACCCGAAAACGCCATAGGCTTCCCCGCGGCGCTCGGCTGGAACGGTATCGGCCACCAGTGCACGGGCTGCCGGCAGCACTCCCGCCGAGAATGCGCCTTCGAGAAAGCGCAACAACACAAATGCGGTCGGGTCGGTCACCACAAGATAGGCAAGACCTAGCACGGCCTGAGCCGCCAGGCCGAATACCATCATGCGTTTGTGTCCCCACCTGTCGGCGAGCGCGCTAATGGGGTACTGGAAGACGAAGTTAGAGAGTAGGAACGCTGATGCCATGACGCCGATGATCGCGAGCGAGGCGCCATGCGACTGTGCATAGAGGACCCGAACGGGCAAAACCATACCGACGCCGATAAAAGTGACGGCAATGGCCAGAGATATCGCAAGCAGGGGCCGGTTGCGAAGCAAAATAAACCTCTAGCGCACGAAGTCTAGAGTCATTAACACCTTTCCCTGTGCCATGGAAATCCCAATGCCCACCACGCGAAAGTTGCCGAGAACGGCCCAGCGGTGTGCTGGACTGTCCATCAGGCCATCAATGGCGCCTTGAATAGAGTCGCCCGACCCAACATCTTCGGCCATCTCTGTAAAGTCTATATGTGCTGCCTGTATCCGTTGATACGGTTGCAAGCCACTGAATGACGGGTGGCCAACGTAGCCGTGGCGGGCCATATCGTCACTATGCTCCTGAGAGACGGCGTTCAGGCGAACACCTGTCTGCAATGGAGGTAGCGACGCCTGCCCGCGAAGGCGATTGATCGTACTCAAGGCTGCCGATCGGAGCTGGGCGATCGTCGCACCCTTCGGGTCGGGCATATACGGTGCGGGAGCCGCGGGTGGCTTGTAGCCGATACCGGCATAAATCGGCAGCTTGATCAGCGCGAAGCCGGCCGCCGCATTTATCTCCAATAGATAACGACCAGGCCCGGCCACGAGCGGCATGGCGATATGTATCGCAGTGCCGCTGCGCCGAAGTGAGACCAGCGTGACCTTTCCTGAAGGTAGTAACAGCGCGGCTTCGGCTTCCAGACTTACGCTACTTGTCCCGCTCACGACAATCGTGTGCGGTGTTCCTGGCTGTGCCTGCGCGAACGACGCCAGCCGCACCGAACCATCACTGCTGCGAAACGCCTCGGCCAGGCCACTGCGGCCACAAAGTGAAAATTCTGCCTGGCCACTGAGCGTACTGCCGCTCGGATCGTAGACGGTCACAACGTCGGTGCTCTGGTAACCTTGTGCGGCTGCTCGTATGGGGAGATACTTGGCCGGCAGCAACGTCAAGCTGTATCTGCCGTCCGGACCGGTTGTCGTCCAACGTCCCTGCGCGCCAACCTGCGCGCCTGCCAGATGCATTCCCGTGGCTTGCGCACAGACTGTTCCGCTCAGCACCAGCGTGTTGTCCGGTGCGCTGCTTTTTGCCTGGCCAGGTGAAGGCGCGTTAAGCGCCGCGATACAGGCCACAAGCAGGAAGCTGATAAGCAGCCGAATGACGCGCCTCGTCTTGGCCGCGTGAAGGTCCCGCGGCGATCCTGATTGCCGGTCTGCATGCGGACCATGTTGAGCGACACGTTCGTGCATGCGATGCAGCACGGAAAGCCCGCCAGGAGGGAGAACTGTTGCTTTTCTTATCGGGGGCTCGCCCTTGAGTCCGGTCACCGCATAGGCTCCTTACCTACCGACCACCATTGGGTCCGGGACAACCATTGGAGGGCCACAAGCTGCTCCTAGCTGCTCCAGCTTCAAACATCACCGTGCATATATAGTATGTGACTTCGGCCCCTCGGCCGGTTTTTTGTCGGGTGATCGTCAAAAATCTTAAAGAGCCGCGAGGTCATGTGTATCGCCTGCCGGTTCAGCATGCGTATCGCGCACATCTGCCGGCGATCGAAGACGCCCTTGTACATAGTCGAAACGTTCGTGCGCGGCCACCTTACAGCCCGATCCCGCTGTCACTTCCCGCCAGATCATTTCCTGGGGCGTCGTCCACGGCTCCATGAGCGGATACACGCCATTCAAAGCCGGAAGCATCACCTGTATCAGGTAGGGACCCGGCGTGGTCATCGCGCGCCGAATGGCCGACGAAAACTGCTCCTTGCTGTGAACTTGCTCGGCCGGTATACCGTAGCCGGCCGCCACGCCGGCGAAGAACGGCCATTCGCTGTTGGCCATCTCTGCCGTGGTCGTGGCCAGCAGTGTCCCCAAGTCCGCTGAGCTCTCCACGTTCTCGAGGCCGGCGAGGAGTCGCTCTTTCAGCGACTCGACATCAACTGCGC
>JAQBPC010000407.1 GCA_028287725.1 Chloroflexota bacterium
CTCCCCGGCGCACGGAACGTGCTGTGTGCCGGTGATGGGCCGGTGCCGCTGCGGCAACCTACCCTCGATCAGGCGCTCGCCCATACTCGGACGTACCTGCAGCGTACCTTCGGTGCGCGGGCCCTTACGGCGATCGACAATGCCCCAGGGGCCGGCACTGCCGACGGGGCTGAGCACATCGCTGGCGCGGCGGTGATCGGCGGAGCGCCGGGTGCCGCCTTGGCCGCCGCGCTGCAGGCCAATCGCAAGGCGCCTGCCGACCCTCGGCCGTTGGTCAACGCGGCGGCGCTATTGCCGGACCTCGGGATGGCGCCCGAGGCGCTGACATTGCTGGACGCGGCCGACCGGCTGCCCGCGCCGAAGGGCGGCGCGCCGTTGGGCATCCCGCTGCACGCCGTCAGCCGGAATAACCGAGGCTATGCCCTATTAGCGCTGCGCCGCTGGCAGCAGGCGGTAGCACCGCTGCGCGAGGCGATTCGGCTTTCGCCATATCTGACCGAGGCGGACCTCAACTTGGGCGAGGCGCTCATGTGCACGGGAGACGAGGCGCAGGCGGCGCATTTCTTCATCGCCGGCGCCAGGCGGAACCAGTTCCGGCCCGATCGGGTCGACAGCACGAATGTGCCGCCTCCCACGACGGACGCAGCTCAGGCGGCCGACCTATTCGACCTCTCGGCCGGCGTGCAGCGGCAGCTCCCGGAGCTCAAGTACCCGACCACGCCCGGGCAGGCGGTGGCCGCCTATCCCATGTATCACCAGATCGAATACGTCACGACGCTCGCAGTGATCAAAGCGGGAAATGCCCGCTACAGTGCGGCCCTTGCCAAGGTCCCCCACAACCTGAACCGTGCGACGTTGCAGCGTACAATGGACATCATCGCCGCGATCGGTAACGCACCGAACGCGCGAGGCCTGCGCGATCTCTCGACGCGCCTCAATGCCGACAACCATGCAGTGTACGTGCTCACCAACAACTTCTGGTTCACCAAAGTCAAGACGTGGGACGAGACGCTGCCGCCTGCCACGCTCAGGGCGACCTGCACCGCCGCACTTCCAGCGGCGCATGCGCAGTGGCTGGCCGACATGCGGGCACTGGACCACGACACGCGCGAGTATTGGCGCGCCTATTCTAAATACGCTACGGGGTTGGCGGCCAACATCGCCAATCCAGCCTACCACGCGCTGGCGGAGAGCTTGATCGCCGCGCAGGCTGAGAATCTTTATTACACCAGCCTGTTCGGCTTGGTGTGGTCCTGGGACGTCAGTGAATGGGGGCACAGGTTCACATGCGTACAGGGCGAGGGCGCGGCCAGCCCTGACCTGGCCTGGCCGGCGCCACGGCAGACGCCGCCCGCGGCGGAGTGTGGGCCGGGTGTCGCCGCCCCCCACAACCTGGTGATTACGCTGCCGCCGCCCTTCGATCACGTCAGCCTGAAGGCCAACTGCGAGTCGATCTCGGCACAGATCGAGTCGCCCGAGCCGGGCATTAAAGCATTCATCGCAGTCGGCGGCGATCTGCGCAACGGAGAAACCACGGTGATAATCGGCCCCAAGATTGGAGGATCGATCCCCGGTACCAGCTTCGGCGGCGGCTTCGAGACCGGCATCTACGTCACTACGGACCGCACCGGCATCAAGGACTGGGGGCTGAGCGCCAACCTCACCGGCTCGGCGGCGCTCAGCCCCCATGGGCTGGCCAGTTTCGAGGCAAACGCGCCGGTGACTATCAGCCTGGTGGGCAGCATCGACTACATCCCGACAGCCTTCGGTCTCAGCCGCTAAGGCTCGCCACGGCAGCGTCCAGAGGGTGAGTGTGATCTCTCCGCCGTTCGATCACCCGTATGGATCGAACGAGTGATGAGCACGCGCCGCGTGCGTGGCCGTTTGCAGAGCCCCGTGGCCCCTTGCGGCGGCTGCGGGGCTCCAGAGGTGGATTGATGATGTTACGCGTACGGACGAAAAATAACGTAAGGCACGACCGTGCAAGGGTGCGGAGATTGAGGTCGACACGCCCGACGAGGATTTACGGTCTGCCGGCGTGGCGAAAGCAGGAGCCGGCAGAACCGCCTCGGGGCGCGATTGTTAAGCGAGCACCAGGCTTGCTGTAGCCCATGTCCCGGCGAGGTATGGCGCATCGAAATCGGCGATCAGCCATTAAGGTTCGGTTTTTGCAGCCTCACTCAAGGAGCGCAGCAAGTTTTTGTAGAGATGACCTGGTGCCCATTTCGTTGTCCTCGGGCGACACACCTTCCGGCAAGTTGTCGAAGAGCATGGTGACTTCCGTTCCTCCCTCGGCGTCTGCGAAACGCGTAGTTATGCTCATCTCGCCCGCGAACCCCGGCTCTTGCGACTCGAATTCAACGACCCATACGATCTTCTCGAGGGGGACTAGCTCGGCAAATCTCGCCTGGAATGTGTCGGTGTCGTCGGATGTCTTGCCGCGCCCTACATCTTCCGGATTCTGGTAGGTGAGTGACATTCGGAAAATGCCTCCTTCGCGCGGCTCGAAGGTATGCATCTGGCTTCTCATGCTTGCCGGGTGAAGCCACGACGCCAACATATCTCGGTCGACAAATGCCTGATAGACGGCCGAACGCGGTGCATTAATTACCCTAGCAACAGAGGTGCTTGAACCCTTGGCGGATGGCTCGTTCATGCTTTCTGATCTACCTTCTGCGAACGGCAATTCCGATCACAAGACAACCGAACTCCGGCTTACGTTGAGCGCCTTGCACTCGGCCCACACGTCCCGGCGGACTGTACTCATAGCGTCGTAGATTGCCTGGTTCCGTGCCGACTGAGAAGCACGTTGGCTCACCTACTCTGGCACGTCATGTCCGCAAATGCCTGCCCGCTCCGCCGCTCGACGGGAGTCACCCACCCGAACGCCTCGCGGCAGATTTGTACTTCTCAGCCCGCATTACACCCCGACCAAGCTAGCACACTGAGGCGGACGGTTCAAGGCGCCGTGAAAAGCTGCATCGGATAGCAGATCCACTTGCCGAGAGTATGTGCGGAATGTGTACCCCTCCTCTGACGAGGTTTGTGCCGCACAAATTCAGCGATCCAATCCAAAGTACTATCTGGTCCTGATACCACCGGTATGATCGAGCTTGCTCTATGTACCAATAAGACGACTAACTATATGCGCGCTACGCTGTATTCAGGAACATGCCCCACTGAGCGAAGGTCGGAGTAGGATCGGCGCCGAAGCGTACCCGGCGTCTAGAACTCCCCAGACGTAGCGAGGGCGCACGCGCGCCCAACAACTGAGTGACTGGAACCCAAGTCACACGGGCCGGAATGCGGTAGCCACTGCGTGGCGTACGAACCGCCTCCGGCGGATTTAATCCACGGCCCGTCGCAGGCGGGCCCTCAGCATCATGCTGTCGTAAATGGCGCGGTCGGGAACACGTGACGGCGCAAAGCGCCGCGATGAGGTTGCCTATGATCAGTCTGCAATCCGTCGATCACCAGAGCAAAGGCCACATCCTGGTGGTACAGGATGATTATCAGTCGGCTCATTTCATCGAGCTCGAGCTACTTCAGGAAGGCTATGAGGTCACTGTCGCCTGCGACGGGATAGCGGCGCTGGTACAGGCACGTCAGTGCAAACCTAACCTGGTCGTTCTGGATCTGATGATCCCAGGAATCGATGGCTTGGAAGTGTGTCGCCGCCTGCGTG
>JAQBPC010000490.1 GCA_028287725.1 Chloroflexota bacterium
AGCTCGCCGTAGAGACTCAGCTCTGTACACAGGCTATACACCCGCGTCGCCATGTGGTTGTCGGGGTCCTGCCAGAACGTATCGACCAGTCGCTGCACCCGCTTGTTCGCGGCGGCCACCGTAATCCCCGTGCCGAGCACGAAGTTGGTGGTGATCTCCACGATGTAGTTGGCGAGCGGGTTCGCGTTATACGCCTCGTAACACTGGTTATGGATCTCCAGGTAGGTGCTGGGGATCACATCCTTCTGGTACCAGTTATCGGAAAGACGCCGCCAGTAATAGTCTTCTTCCTGCCCCGCGCTCAGCCGTCCCCAATACCAATCCTCCTGCACGGGAAAGCCGGCCGAAGCGGTGGCGTCAAAGCTTTCGGCCAGCCGATCGCCGCTCCCATCGCCGGCCCCGCTTGCCGGCGATCGCTCCTCGGCCGCGCGGCTCAGCGGCCCGTCCGGCAGCGCCGTTGCCGTATTTCTAGAACGCCTGGCGCCCATTCCGCCTCCGGTTATTAGTACATATGTTCTCTTTCAAGATGTGCCAAGCGTATCACGGAAAAGCGAGTTGTCAAGGAAAACATTTCTGGGTTAGCCCGACCACCCGGACGCACTAGCCCGTCCGGCTGGTGCCCTCAATTTCAGCGCTTGCGATCATGGGGTGGTGGAAATGTCCACGCAATCGCGTGGTCAACGAACAGCGGACCAGAGGGAATGAACGATGGCCGATAAGGACATGTACATTGGCTGGCTGAACGATGCATACGGCATGGAGACCTCGCTGATCTCTGCCTTAGAGAGCCACATCAAGGATGCCGATGGCTTTCCGGAGCTGCAGTCGGGTCTTCGGCAGCACCTTGAACAGACCCGCAACCACGCCAATCTGATGAAGGGCTGCATAGAACGCATGGGGGGCGGACCCTCCGCGCTGAAGGCGGGCCTCAGCAATGTCGGCACGGCCGCCAAAAACCTGATAAATAGGACGTCTAAGGACACGGTGGTCAAGAACACGATCGACGATTTCACCTCCGAGCACCTGGAGATCGCGTCGTACACCTCGCTGATCGCCGCCGCCGAGGCCATGGGTGACATGGAGACGGCGTCGATCTGCCGCAATATCCGGGTGGAAGAGGAGCAGGCCGCCGAGGTGGTGCGCGGGCAGCTGCCGCTGATCACCACGGAAACGCTGCGTGGAATGGTGGCCGCCAGAAGCTAACCCTGTTCAACAAGGTCCGCACAGAGCAAGGGGAGGACGCGGCTTCCGTGCCCTCCCCTTGCATGCGCCATGAATAGGGGCCGGCCTCATCCGGCTTCAGCCGGCGCCTCTTCTGCCTTCCGGTTTCAACCGGAGGCCCCGCGTCCCCTGATGACGCCCGCGCCTGAACGCGATGGCAGAGTGCCCGCCCAGCCGGATGAGCGCGGCGCTGCCGTCCCTACGTGCGAGGTTGCGCGGGGCGCCCCTGCAGGGAAGGATCGCGGCTTTAGCCCGCTTCGGGTTCAGGTTTCATTGGCCACCTGTTTTAGGCGTGCTGACACACTAGCTGGACTAGCCGGTCACGATGGACAATCGCTCTGTTTGGACCTCAGACCGGATTCATGCTCCCACTTCGGAAGCCATCCAGGTCAAGCGTGATGTACCGGTAGCCGATCTCATGTAAGCGGGCCGTGACGCGGGCACGCAAGGCCGGCTCGAGCAGACGTGCCAGGTCATCCACGGGCACCTCAAGACGCGCAATCTGATCGTGTGCGCGTACCCGCAGCTGCCCGAATCCTTCCTGCCGCAGGCACTGTTCGGCCGCTTCCACGCGCCGTATCGCCTCAACGTCGATGGCCGTGCCGTGGGGAATACGGGAGGAGAGGCAGGCCATGGCCGGCTTGTTCCATGTGCGAAGGCCGAGTTTCCGCGAGAGCGCGCGGATCTCCTGCTTGCTCAGCTCTGCCTCCTGCAGCGGCGCGCGAACTCCCCATTCCTTCGCAGCCTGTTGCCCCGGACGGTAGTCGCCGAGGTCATCCATATTGGCGCCAAAGGCCAGCCAGCGCGACCCAAGCTCCTCCGCCAGGGGAGACAATTTCGTGAACAGCTCGTCCTTGCAATGGTAGCAACGGTCGGGTGCGTTCGCCCGGAAGCTTGCGTTCAGCATCTCCTCCGTATAAACCGTCCGCAACTCGACGCCGATGTCCCGTGCCAGCGATTCCGCCTGGGCGACCTCATCGGACGGGATCGTCTCCGACACCGCGATGGCGCCGATCGCCCGGTCGCCGAGCACGTCGTGGGCCACCTTCAGGAGCAGGGCGCTGTCGGCCCCACCACTGAACGCGACCAATACCGAGCCCATCGTGTGCAGCGTCTCTTGCAGTTGACTGTGCTTGCGATCCAGCTCCTTGGCATTTCCGGTAAGTGAAATCAGGCTAGACATACGTCCTCCACGGTGTCAACGGTGGTACCCAATAGCGGATAAGCGGCTGCCTGCGCAGCCAGACTGACGGCGGCAAGGCTGACATTGCACTCAAGGGCCAGCCGGCGGCAGACATCGTATTCCGGCACGGCCTGCGTCACGCGGCCGGCGGCCAGACGCAACTTCACCGGCACGCTGCCATACTGCGTCATCACCTGTGCCATCTTTCGCTCAGCCGACCGTCGGAGCACAGTGTGGTGTCGCACCCCAAGCGTCGTGGTCTCCGCCAACAGCAGATCGGTCAGCGCCGTCGCATCAGTCTCCTGGCAGAGCACGCTGAGTACCTGCCCCGGGCGACCTTTCTTCATCAGTGCCGGAGTACAGGTCACATCCAGAGCGCCGCGCGCCAGCAATACCTCGAATAAATGCCCATACCACTGCGGATTCATATCGTCCAGATTGCACGCCAGCATCGCGAGACGTTCCTCCTTGCCCACCGCGTCACCCTGGGCATGTATCGACGAGCCCAGCGTGATACGCAGGACGTTCGGCGCCGGCTCCATTCGGCTGCCTGCCCCGTACCCCACGGCATGGAGGCGCATAGGCGGGTGCTCGAAGCGCGCCAGGGTCGTGAGAATCGCCGCCCCCGTAGGGGTGAGTAGCTCGACATGAGCGGGATGCGGCACGGTCGGCGCCCCGGCCCGCGCCAGCAGGTTCAGCGTAGCAGGGGCGGGCAAAGGAAGCGTGCCGTGCGCGGTCTGCACGCTGCCGCCGGCGTTGAGCGGCAGGGGGCCGCAGTAGAGCGCCTCGACGCCGAGCAGCGCCAGGCCGCACGTCGCACCGCAGATATCCAGGATTGCATACGCCGCGCCCACCTCGTGGAAGTGTACATCCTCGACCGTGGTGCGATGCACGTGCGCCTCGCTCTCCGCCAACCTGATGAAGACCGCCCGCGCCTGACTCGCGGCAGCGGCCGAGAGATTGCCGGCGTCGATAATCCGCAAGATGTCCGCCAGGTGGCGCTGCGGGGGATCGCGCTCCTCCGTCGACACTCGCACGTGCGTCGCGCCTATAGCGCCGCGCAAGACTTGCTCGCGTTCAATGCGCCAATCAGGCAGGGGGAGCGTGCGCAGCGCGTCGCGAAGTCCATCGAGCGACAATCCGGCATCCAGCAGCGCGCCGATGATCATGTCACCGCTGGCACCCGAGATAGGCTCGAC
>JAQBPC010000409.1 GCA_028287725.1 Chloroflexota bacterium
ACAAAGGGAAACATTTGCCAGCTCGTCGATCGCATGGAGCGCGATGGTCTGCTACGGAGGTGCCAGGCGGGGAGGACGAATCAGCTGTTCCTCACTGAAGCGGGGCGAAATCTCTACAACAAGGTAATTCCCGCACAGGAGGCGTTGATCACTCGAGTCTTTTCTGCCCTGAGCAACGACGATCAGGCACAACTGCAGTTACTACTGCGCACCGTCGATCATTCATTACGGAACTTTAGTCTAGTTGGAGAAACTTACATGACAACTCAAGCCGAGCCGTCGACCATTACCTGGGTAATCGATCAATCACACAGCAGCGTGGAGTTCGCGATCAAGCACATGATGTTCAGCACCGTAAAGGGCCGCTTTGCGTCATTCAGTGGCACGATTGTCGAACACTCGACCGATCTTTCGCTCTCGTCGGTCGACGTGACCATCAATGTGGTCAGCATTGACACGCACGAGGAGAAACGTGACGAGCACTTGAGGTCCGGTGACTTCTTCCTCGCGGAAGAGCATCCGACCATCACTTTCAAGAGCACGCGCGTACAGCCCGTGAACGCCGAGCGCTTCAACGTTATCGGCGACCTAACCATTCGCGGCGTCACTCGTTCGGTGAACCTTGAAGTGACCAAGACCGGCACCGGCACGAATCCATGGGGTTCGCAGGTTGCCGGCTTTAGCGCTGAGACCCAGATCAGTCGTAAGGACTTCGGCTTGGTCTACAATGTGGCACTCGAGACTGGTGGCGTACTCGTGGGCGACAATGTGAAGATTTCGCTCGAGATCGAGGCTACCAAACAAGCCTAATCCAACGTTCTCGCGTCTGAATCCAGCGGAGACCCCGGCATCGTTGTGATGCCGGGGTCTCCGTTTTTTGTCGTTCTGTGGCCAAGTTGCTCCTGAAACATCCGGTGTTATGGAAGACGTGTCACATTTACCCGAGTCATGGTGCCTGATATTGTAGAGCCGGACGACAAGATGTGTAGGATACGATGGCGCGAGTAGTTGTTGGACATGCATTGATGCAATACACGGGCGTCCGCGACTCGTTTGAACGCCTTTTCATCGCGGAATATGCAAGGGTCGTTGCCGTAGCGGATCGCATCCTTGGCGACGTGCACGAGGCCGAGGATGTCGCTCAGGAAGTATTCACCGACTATCACCACCGCCATCCTGCCGACGCACCGTATGCGGCAGCATGGCTTTATAGGGCCGCCGTCCACACCGCCCTGAACTCCATTCGCGGGAAAAGACGCAGACTGCAGCGCGAGACGCTACATGAGCGCGACAGTGGACGGCTATCTCTCGACATCGAGCCGGCACAGGATCCGCAACATGCCCTACTCAAGGAGGAGCTCCGTGACGAAGTGCGCGCTGCGCTCTGCCGCATTCCACCAAAGAGCGCTTCGGTGCTTGCGCTCAGGTACAGCGGTATGAGCTACCTCGAAATCGCAGAAGTATTGGGAGTACGGGTGAATCAAGTGGGGACATTGCTCAGACGAGCAGAAGCAGCGTTCCGGAAGGAAGTTGACCGTGAGCCATCTCGCTGAAGGCGTCCTGCGCCGACTGTACGACGAGCCATTTGGGGTCCCAGCGGCGGACCATCGTCACTATGAAAACTGTGCTGCGTGCAAAGCGCGGTACGAAGCTATTGTCGACGACGCTCGATCGGTCGCGTCGAAGTTTGCCGCATCACCAGCGCGAGTCGATACTGCCCGTGCGTTCGCAGTTGTGCAGCACAGGATTAATACCTCTGCCCGGCCGCCTGGCCAATCCTACGCCGCGGGGCGCGCCATGCCGCTAAGGGCGTTTACCGCGCAGGCGCGAAGTTGGCGCGCTCCTCTCAGTGCCGCCGCGTTGGTTGCAGCCGTCGTAGGCGCCGTGGCAGTTACCCCAGCCGGCTCGATGGCGAAGAGTCTGTTGACCATTTTCCAACCCAAGACGTATGAACCCATTGCCATGTCGACGGGCGACCTGCAAAGCCTACCCGACCTTACGAAGTTCGGCACCATGAGCGGCCCCAAGAACACGACTTCACTGAAGGTGAGCAGCGTAGCGGCAGCCGCGGCGGCGACTGGATTGCATATTCGCGTGCCGGCGTCTCTGCCGGCGGGAGTGCCGTCCACCATGAAGTTTGTGGTGCTAAAGCCGAGCTCAGCCACATTTACATTCAGTGCGGCGAAAGTGCGGGCAGCCGCGGCCCACGCCGGGAAGGCATATGTACCGATGCCGGCCGCGCTGGACCACAGTACGCTTCGTCTTGCAGTTGGGCCGGTAGTCGTGGCAACCTACGGGTCGGCGACAGGCGCCGACCTACTTACCGTGCCGTCTTTGGTTATCGTGCAAGCGCCCGAGCCAGTGCTCGCATCGACGGGCGCCTCAGTTCCCGAGATCGAACGGTACCTATTGAGTCAGCCAGGTGTCTCTGAGAAGCTTCGCGCCGAGATTCGAGCTATTGGCGACCCTTCGACCACGTTGCCGATTCCTATCCCAATTAATGCGGTGACGGCGGATAAGGTTACTATTCAGGGCGTACAAGGGTTAGCAATCGGCGACTCGACTAATCTTGGCAGCGGCGTGCTATGGCGAAAGGACGGCATGGTCTACGTGGTAGCGGGGGCAATGCCCGAGAGCAAAATCATGGGAATCGCGGCGTCCCTTCACTAGCATGACTGTGATGTCTGATGCAATGACGACGGTGGCAGGGAGTCGCGCCAGCGAAGGCCTGCCGGCAATCCATACGGTTGAGCTTGCCAAGGCCTATCGCAAGGTGGTGGCGCTTGCCGGTCTGAGCATGACGGTTCAGCGCGGCGAAGTCTTCGGGTTTCTCGGCCCGAACGGCGCCGGCAAGACGACCGCCGTCAAGTTGCTGCTCGGGCTGGCCCGCCCCACATCCGGTGAAGCCTTTGTGTTGGGCGCGCCGATTGGCGACCTTCAAACCAGGAAGCGCATCGGATACTTGCCGGAGCTGTTCCGCTATCAAGACTGGCTGACCGCTCGCGAAGTTCTCGCACTGCATTGTTCCCTGGCTAGACTACAGCGAAACGACTGGCCGGTCGAGATAGCGCGGGCCTTTGAAGTTGTCGGGCTGAAAGAGCGAAGTGACGATCGCGTCGGCACGTTCTCCAAAGGAATGCAGCAGCGGCTTGGGATTGGGGTTGCTTTGCTCGGTAGGCCGGATCTGGTGGTGCTCGACGAACCGACGTCGGCACTGGATCCGGTCGGCAGACACGACGTCCGTGAGATTATTCGCGCATTACAACGCCGTGGCGCAACCGTGTTCCTCAATTCGCATCTGCTGACTGAGGTGGAAAATGTTTGCGACCGCGTGGCCGTGGTGAACCACGGTCACGTGATCGCCGTAAACTCCGTCCACGAGCTGAC
>JAQBPC010000548.1 GCA_028287725.1 Chloroflexota bacterium
CTGTCCTTTTAGCTCTCGGAGCACATCCCAGCCGCGCATATCCGGCAACATAACGTCAAGAATAATCAGATGTGGCTGATCGACGGTTGCACGCTGAAGACCCTGGGCGCCGTCAGGCGCCAGGATCACGTCATACCCATCAAGTTCCAGGGCAGCGTTCACCAGGTCCCGAATATTGGGATCGTCGTCGATGCAGAGTATAGTGCTAGTCTGCATCTATCTGGGGTGACTCACTCAACTCACTGTCGTCGTCGGCAATGTCGTCTACCTCTGGCAATACTAGTTCCGCCGAAGTATCGATCAGATCCTCGTCCTCTGGCAATACCAGTTCCGTCGAGATATCAATCAGATCCTCGTCGTGTAGCTCACCGTTTGCCTCGGCCGCGTCGCTGTCACCATTCTGGATTACCATACATGCCATCGATACGACCGTGTCACCTTCGTTCAGCCGCATCACTTTGACGCCCTGCGTATTGCGACCAGTCTGGCGCACTACGTTGACAGGCTGGCGGATTACCTGCCCACCGGCCGACATCAGCACCATCTCCATGTTGTCGGAAACGATAGCTGCCGCAACGATCAAGCCGACCTTGTCCACGTTCTTAATCGTGTAGACACCTTGCCCGTTCCGTCCTTGCTGCCGATAGTCGTCGACCGGTGTGCGCTTTCCGATGCCCTTTTGCGTCACTACCAGAAGGTCATGATCGGGCTTTGCCAGGCCCATGGCAACCAGGCTATCACCGTCGCGCAGGCGAATACCGTGAACACCTGCAGCCGTCCGGCCCATGGAGCGTACTTCATCTTGCGCAAACCGGATAGAACGCCCATCCGTGGTGACGAGCACAATGTCCTCATCACCTTGTGTGGCCTCAACCCAGGCCAGCTCATCCGGATCATCGACGGTAATCGCTTGCAGGCCGTTTCGGCGCACGTTTGCAAAGTTTTCCAGCGGCGTTCGCTTAATCACGCCACGCCGCGTGGCGAGAATGAGCGCTCCCTCGCGCAGGCCGTTTCGCGCGAGCACCAGGACAGTCGCCACACCCTCGCCCGGCTCGAGCGCGATGAGGTTGTTCACCGGCACGCCACGGGCGTGCCGCCCGGTGGCAGGCAACTCATACACCTTGAGCTGATAGGCGCGTCCACGGGTGGTGAAGAACAGCAGCGAATCATGGGTGTTACACGCCAGAAGGCGACTGACTTCATCGCGGTCGCGCGCCACCATCCCGATAATGCCCTTACCACCGCGCCGTTGCGGGCGGTACGTATTGGCGGGGATACGCTTGATATAGCCGCGGGTTGTCATGGTGACGATCACGTCTTCAGGCGCGACGAGATCGTCCAGGGTCATGGTGCTGGCTTCTTCCTGGACAATGCGCGTGCGCCGTTCGTCGCCGAACTTTTCGCGTAACTCGGCGAGCTCGTCGATAATGATCGCGTCAATGCGGGCGGCGTCGGCGAGGATACTACGATACTCGGCGATGCGCGCCTGCACCTCACCCAATTCATCGCGGATCTTCTGTTGTTCCAGCGCGGCCAAGCGGCTGAGCTGCAGGGCGAGGATCGCTTTCGCCTGCGTCTCGGTCAGGCTGAAGCGCTCCTGCAACGTGTGGCTTGCTTCGTCACCGGAGTTTGCGGCCCGAATCGTGGAAATCACTTCGTCGAGGTTATTAAGCGCCTTCGCCAGGCCTTCGAGAATATGCTCGCGCGCTTCGGCTTTCCTCAGCTCGAATTCGGTGCGGCGGCGTACAATTTCGCGGCGATGATTGACATAATAGCGAAGCGTCATTTCCAGAGGTAGGACGCGCGGCTGATTGTCGACCAACGCCAGCATGTTAATCGAGATACTGTCTTGCAGCTGTGTGTGCTTGAAGAGCTGGTTCAGCACATGCTGCGTATGGGCGTCCCGCTTGAGCTCGATCATTAGGCGCATGCCCTGGCGATCGGACTCGTCTCGCAAGTCCGCGATGCCGTCGATCTCGTGCGATTGGACCAACTCGGCGATACGCTCCTGCAGCTTTGCCTTGTTCACCTGGAAGGGGAGCTCGGTGACGATGATCGCGGTGCGACCCGTTCGACTCTCTTCCAAATGATGCTTGCAGCGCAAGACGATCCGCCCGCGGCCCGTGGCATAGGCATTGGTAATGCCTTCCTGACCGAGGAGTATTCCACCGGTCGGGAAATCAGGGCCCTTGATGATTTCACCGAGCTCGACTACTGTCGCTTCGGGATGCTTGATGAGATAGACGATGCCGTCGATCAGCTCGCGCAAATTGTGCGGCGGGATGTTCGTCGCCATACCGACTGCGATGCCGTTCGCTCCGTTCAACAGCAGTTGCGGCAGCCGGGCCGGAAGGACGGTCGGCTCATGTTCTCTCCCGTCATAGTTCGGGATGAAGTCGACTGTATCCTTGTCAAGATCCGCCAGCATTTCGTCCGCGATTGCGGCGAGGCGTGCCTCGGTATAACGCATGGCTGCCGGAGCGTCCCCGTCGACCGAGCCAAAGTTGCCCTGGCCATCAATCAGCGGGTAGCGCATGCTGAAGTCCTGCGCTAGCCGGACCATGCTGTCGTACACCGCAGAGTCGCCATGCGGATGATATTTACCGAGCACTTCGCCGACGACGGTCGCGCTCTTCCTATACTGGGTCGACGAGCGCAAACCCAATTCGTTCATGGCAAAAAGGATGCGGCGGTGCACGGGCTTGAGGCCGTCGCGAACATCCGGGAGAGCGCGTGATACTATCACGCTCATGGCATAATCGAGATACGCCTCGCGCATCTCGTTCTCGATGTGCACCTCGCGCACGCTGCCAAAGTCCGCTACCATGCAGTGGCGCCTTTCGTGTTACGCCGCGCGGAATAAGAGGCGCGGCAGAGTACAAACATACTAAACAAATAGAACACAGGGGCGGCCACATGGCCTGAGGAGATATTGCGGCAAAACAGCCCCAGCATTCGGCATTCTATTCACAAATTTCTCTAATTCATTATACCTGAAGCATAAAGCCCCGGCTACCGAGCGCGACTGTTTCTAAAAGGATGTACTGAGGGTGTTGAGGTGGGCCATGGCCGAGCATCGAACCGTCGCCATGCGCGCCGACGCACTACTCAACCGCGAGCGAATCTTGGTCGTCGCATACGCGGCGTTCGCCGATGACCCCAGGGTCTCGCTCAACGCGATCGCCAAGCTCGCGGGCGTCGGCGCAGGCACGCTGTATCGCCATTTCCCAACGCGAGAGGACCTCATCCTGGCCATGTACCGGCAGGAAATTCAGTCGCTGGTGCAAGAGGATTCCCCGCTTATCAAGTGACAGGGACGTTGCGCTCAGGGCGATTAGACCTGCATGGAGGCGTTAAGCGTGGCGTATGGAATCTATAGACCCGTCGAGCATTCGCACGGTTCGTGGCATGCGTGCCGCTATTTCTGAATCGTGCGTGACGATAATCACGGTTTTCCCGGCGTCCCGGTTGAGCGCCAACAGCAGTTCCAGCACACCCGCCCCTGAAGCGCTATCGAGGTTTCCGGTCGGCTCGTCGGCTAACATCAACGAAGGGTCGAGCAGGAGGGCACGCGCGACGGCAACCCGTTGCTGCTCACCGCCTGAGAGCTGCCCGGGCCGATGGCGCAAGCGCTTCCCGAGTCCGACGGAACGCAGCAATTCTTCGGCTCGCTCCCGGTACGCCGCATGGCCGTCTTTGAGTGGCATTGCAGGAACCAGCACGTTTTCAAGCGCCGTGAGGATCGGGACGAGATAGAAACGCTGGAAGACGAACCCAACAGCCTGTCGTCGAACTGTGTGCAGCTTGCGTTCCGCCACGTTGCCTATGTCCAACCCGTCGAGCTCCACCGTGCCGCTCGTAGGCTTATCCAGAGCGCCGACGAGGTTGAGCATCGTCGTTTTCCCGCAGCCGCTCGGTCCGGTGATCGAGACGAGCTCGCCACGCCGTATGGTGAGATCAACGCCGCGTAATGCCTGTACCGCGGCTGGTCCCACGCCATAGGACTTTCTTACCTTGTCGAGACGCACCGCTATATCAGCCGGCTCGACTTCGCGGAGCCCAGGCGCCCGTGACTCAACAGTCGAGGCGCCCATAGGATCCTCGTCTTTACCGAGGGGCAGCATGGCAACAGCTCAACACGCTAGCTACATCCCCTGCAAGGTCTCGATGGGGCGGACTGCGGCCGCTCGCAGAGCGGGATACAATCCGGCAATGGCGCCCACCAGCACGCCAAATCCAAATATCGCGAGTATTGTGCTTGGAGCCAGCCAGATCACCTGCTCGCGTGCAACATAGGTCGTCAGCAAGCCCAGCGCGATCGTACCCAGTACGAGGCCACATGCCGCCCCAACGCAACCAATGAGCGTCGATTCGACCAGCACACTACTTGTGATGTTAAAGTTGGACCAACCAACTGCCTTTAACACGCCAAACTCGGTGCGCCGCTCCATCACCGACATAATCATGCTGACGGCGATGCTCATGCCGCCGCCGATTGCCGCGATCAACGAAATGGCGAGCAAGAACAGTTGCACGGTGCCGAGCGTGCTGTCGAGCTGCTTCACGGCATCGCGCGCCAACAGGACGTCAATGGCGGGCTGGCTGTGTTGAAACGTTCGTCGAATCTCGTCGGCGAGAACCACCGCGTTGCGCACGGTATCGGCGTGAACCGCGATCACGTTTACCTGATCGGCCGGCATTGTGAGCAAAGAGCGGACGGTTCCCAGGTCGGTGAATAACTCACTGTCGGCTTGCGGATCGCCGGTCTGGAAGATGCCCACGATCCGCAGATGCACGGGCGATCCGCCTTCACGCCCAAGCACGTTGAATCCGTAGCCCAGCAGGGACGACCGACCAAGAGCATCAAAGTCCGCGCCCGCGATAACTTCGCCCGGCTTCAGGAACGGCCGGCCCCGTGAGATGTGCGATTCTGGACCACCGAAAAGCTTGTCCTTTGCTGTATCGACGCCTATCAGGATGCCCGGGCTTGCCCCTCGGCCAAGATCGACATACGGGGGCAGGTAATCCGTCACCATGCCCTCGGCGTACCTGGCATGCGGCAATGAGGCAATGCGATTGGCGAATGCTGCCGGCAACAGGCCAAAGCTCGGCACAAAGGCGCCGCCACCCGAGTTTCTCTCGGTGATGGTCATGTTTCCGGCGACTTGCGTCAGGGTATTGTCCAGCCGCGCCTGCGCCTCGCCGCTCAGTCCGAGCAGCGAGGTCATCAGGGCACAGCCAACGCCGACACCAATGATCGCGAGAAGGGCTATGGTCTTGCGGCGGAAAGCGTTACGAATAGCGAAGAGGGCTATCACCTCTCCAACATACCTGAACGCTAACCAAGAGCCGGTGCCTGGAACGCAGTAAGTCAGGACGCCTTCATCACTCGACGATGAAGCGCGAACCGCTATCTAAACGCCGGATGAACGCAGCCAAAAGGGCAACTGTCTGATCGAGGTCCTTGATGGAGAGCACCTCAACCGGCGAATGCATGTACCGGAGCGAGACACTCACCACGCCGGTCGCTACGCCGTGATGAGCGACCTGAATCGCCCAGCCATCGGTACCTGTCTCGCCTGGAGCAGGATCGATCTGGATGGGGATGTTCTCCTCCTTGGCGGCCGCAACCAGCAAATCAAACACGATTGGATTCACATTCGCACCACGCGAGATCTGCGGCCCCTTGCCCAGGGCGTGGCCATTGTGGCGTTTTTTCTCATCGTCAACTTCAGGGTGATCAAGCCCGAATCCGACGTCGATCGCGATCGCCACGTCAGGCTTAATTCGCTCGGCGCTGGTGATGGCGCCTCGATAGCCTATTTCTTCCTGGCAGGTGCCCACGGCGAAGACGGCGGCGTGCAGCGGACCAGTCGCAATCGCCCGCGCGGTTTCCGCCGCGACGTACGCGCCGACCCGGTTGTCGAACGCTTTGGAGACCAGCCGATCCCCGCGCAATCGCTCAAGACTGCCGACAAAGGTGGCCGTATCGCCAATGCGCACGAGCTCTTGGGCTTCCTCGCGATTCGCCACGCCGATATCGATCCAGAGGCTTCTGATCTCGACGGGCGCTTTGCGATCTTCGGCGTTCATCAGATGAATCGGCTTACGGCCAATCACACCCAGGACAGGACCCGAGGAGGTCTGCAAGTGTACCCGCTGTCCCACCAAAATCGATGCGTCGTGTCCACCGATCGGGACAAATGACAGAAAACCCTTCTCGTCGATGTTGCTGACCATCAGGCCGATTTCATCGATATGGCCGGCAAGCATGACGCGGGGCGATCCTGATGGGTTGACGATCGCCGTGATGCTGCCCTGTGTGTCGCCGTGCACCTCGGCTGCGAAATCACTCACGGACGCACGCCAGACGGCCCGTACGGGGCCCTCGTATCCAGATGGTCCGGCGGCGCCGGTCAGGTCACGCAGGAATACAAACTGTCGCTCATCCACGGGTGGGGAAATCCTTTCCTTATCCTGGCAATTCGTCCAGTTTAGCGGATTTGGACAATCTGGTTCTCCCGACGATTTGTCGCAATTGCGGGTGAATGCACGTCAGGTCGGGATGTGTGAGACAGGTGCACCGCAGAGCGCAATGATCGCCGCGAAGCGGCCGGTTCGCCCACTATCACCGCGATGAGAAAAGAATCTGTCTCTGTGGCAGCGAGTGCAGAGCGACATCTGCTCGACCTGGCGCGCCGGAACGCCACAGGCCTGAACCTGGTCGCGCGCGGCCGCCCACAAGTCGACGTACCGGCCCTGGATATAGGGTGCGAAGCTTGGCGGCAGCTCGCGCCGCGGATCGGTGAATTCAGCGCAACACGGGCCAAGGCCCGGCCCAATGCCGACCAGCATCGTGCCGGGGCTGCTTCCGTATGCGTCTACCATGGCCGAGATAGCGGAGTGAATGGTACCGGCGGCAAGCCCGCGCCAGCCGGCATGCACCAGCCCGATAGCAGGTGTCACGGGATCGAACAGCAGCACGTGCAAACAATCCGCCGCCGTGATCAGCAGTGCTTGCCCGGGCGTCGCGGTGATGAGGGCATCGACTCCATCGACGATGTGCGTGCCGTCGGGCAATGACTGCATTGGCGCCATTTCAGCCCGTGCCACCGCCGTACCGTGCATCAGGCCGGCGGTGACGATGGAGCTCTGCGGTAGGTCGAGCGCGGCTGCGCAAAGCCCCCGATTCCGCGCGATCGATTCCCAATCGTCTCCGACGCTGTACGAGACGTTCAGCGAGTCAAAGGGGGCCGCGCTGACGCCACCGTGCCGAGTGAATATGGCGTGGGCAACAGTATCGCCGTACCTATCAAGCTGTTCGAACGTGAGCATTGGGACGGTCATGACACGGTATACGTGGCGCGGGCACTCAGCCTTGGCCGTTGGGAAGCGACGCCGGCGAAATTGACTATCGCCAACCTACCCATACACCTCAGGATTAACCGTGTGCGGCGCACGCTTGCCTTCGAGCACCGCCATCAAATTATCGACGGCAAGCATACCCATCTTGGTCCGCGTTTCAAGCGAGGCGCTGGCAGTATGTGGAGCGAGCACCGCGTTGTTCAGATCAATCAGGCCGGGCGCCAGTTTCGGTTCGTGCTCGTAAACGTCGAGACCAGCGCCGGCGATTCGCTTGTTCTTCAACGCCTCGACGAGCGCCGCTTCGTCGACAAGAGGGCCACGCGCCGAATTGATCAAATATGCGCCGGGCTTCATCATGGCGAGTTGCGGCGCGCCAATTAAATGTCGCGTCTCCTCGGTAAATGGGGCGTGAAGCGAGACGTAGTCAGATTGCCTGAGGAGATCCTCGAGCGAGACCTTTTCCATCTGTAGCTCATCGACAATATCTGCCGGCGGATCGTAGATATCGGAGTAGAGAACGCGCATCGAGAAGCCGCGCGCCCTGCGTGCCATCGCCTGGCCTATTCGCCCGGCGCCGACGAGCCCGAGTGTCTTGCCGTAGACATCTGTCCCAAGCAGCAGCATGGGCTCCCACTGCGTAAAGCGACCTTCGCGCGTGTAGCGATCCGCCTCGACGACGCGGCGCGCGATAGCCATCATGAGGGTCCATGCGAAGTCGGCGGTGGTCTCCGTCAGCACGCCGGGCGTGTTGCAGATGGGAATGCCTCGAGCTGTCGCGGCCGCCACGTCGACGTTATTGAAGCCGACCGCGTAGTTACTCACCACCTTAAGACGGGGCTGAATGTCCAGCACTTCGGCGTCGATGGTATCGGTGAGCAGGCAGAGCAACCCGTCCATGCCCGTAGTCGCGGCGATCAATTCAGCCTTGCTCAGCACCCGGTCCTCTAGGTTCGCGGTCAGATCGCAGCGCTCGCGGAGAACGCGCATGACGTCCGGGGGTAGTTCGCGGCTGAGAAACACGCGCGGCTTGGCCATGGTTAGGATCCCGCCTTTCGTTCAGTCAAAACACGTCCAATGCGAGCGAGCGCCTCCTGAATGTTCGCAATCGAATTGGCGTACGACAGGCGCAGGTAGCCTTCTCCGGCAGGTCCAAAGGAGGTGCCGGCCAATGTTGCGACTCCCGCCTCATTGAGCAGCATGTTGGCCAGATCGCCTGAGCGCATCCCGGTCCCCTGAATGTTTGGATATGCGTAGAAGGCGCCGGCGGGCATGCGGCAGGTGACGCCAGGTAGGGCGTTGAGCCCGTTGACGATCACGTCCCGGCGGCGGCGGAACTCCTCAAGCATCTCCCGCACAGGCTGCTGGTCGCCTGTCAGCGCTTCGATTCCCGCCATCTGCGTCGCGGCCGCCGTACAGGAGTTGGAGTTGACCATAAGCTTGTTTATATGCGGCACCAAGGCGCTAGGAAACACGCCATAGCCCAGACGCCAGCCGGTCATCGCGTATGTCTTGGAGAACCCATCCAACACAATGGTCCGTTCAGCCATACCCGGCAGCACGGCGATCGAACTATGCGTGTCGTCGTAGAGCATCTGGGAATAGATCTCGTCTGAGAACACCAGCAGGTCGTGTCGGATGGCAAGGTCGGCAATCTGGCGCAGGTCGTCCGGCGTCAGCACGCCGCCGGTTGGATTCGCCGGCGAGTTGATGATGATCATCTTGGTGCGGCTGGTGATTGCCTTCCGTAAACCGTCGATATCCAGGCGGAAGCCCAATGACTCGGGAAGAGCGACCGGCACAACGGTACCGCCGGCATAGCGGATCATCGATTCATAGATTGGGAAGCCCGGGTCGGGGCAGAGAACCTCGTCGCCTTCGTCGACGAGTGCCAGCATGACGAAGAAGAGTATCGGCTTGGCGCCTGGCGTCACCACGACTTGCTCTGGCGCGACATCGAGCCCCCGGCTCCGACGCATCTCGTCCGCAATGGCACGGCGAAGCGGCATGATGCCTGGAGATGGCGTGTAGTGGGTATAGCCGTTGCGCAGCGCCTGCACCCCGGCCTCGACAATCGCCGTAGGCGTGGCGAAATCGGGCTCGCCGATCTCCAGATGGATGACGCTCCGACCCTGGGCTTCGAGTGCCTGTGCCTTGGCCAAAACTTCGAACGCGGTCTCGGTGCCGAGGCGTGTCATTCTGCCAGCTAGACGTTCATCGATGGATCGCGCCTTGCGATCAGCATCAGCGTCATGTGACGCCATCGTTCCCGGTACCACCGTCAGTTACCTCCTGTAGCTCGTCGCGGCGACGTACTCTGGCGCCGACGTTGGCTCGCGGTCGCGTGTCGAGCGGTCTGGCGTGTGTTCCTACGCATTGCTGTGCCACGACCGCCGCACGGCTGCCCGTTTTCGGATTGTATCAGAGCCGGCGCTGCTCGGCGCTGTTCGCACGTGCGGTACTTCCGATAATTTGTCAGCCTGTATTCACCTTGCACGCCTTACCATAATCTCACGGGATACCAATAGCTCTCTTCCTTGTAGCCATGAACTATGGCAATACTATGGGAAGGGACCCACATCGGCTGGCCCGAGCCGCGGTGAGAGGAGGGGTGGCAAAATGCCTCCAAATCAGTTCGCGATTGATTGCCCCAATCCTGCCTGTGCCACGCCTGCGGCACTTAGCCTGTGTACGCGCTTCGCGCAGGGCTTTGGCTTGCAGCTCGATGCAAGTGGCACGCGCTCGGCCCGCTGGGACGACACGCACTGCCTCGTGTGCAGCCACTTTTCCTCGCCGTATGCCTCCGCGAACCACCCGGGACGCGACCTTCGGTCAGACCTGGATTGGCTTAAAGCGGTGGAGCGCGCGCTGGCGCAATCGCGCGCCGAGCGCTTGAGTGCTTTCCTTGCGCTGCACGATATGGGTGTGTACGACTTGCTGGCGATGCGCCATGCCGTACAGGGGCTCCGCGATTTGACCGAGATGGTTGCCGCGGCGCCCAACTTCCCGCATGTCGGCAAGTTGCACTTCCACCATGACGTGGGACTGCCGGAGCTGTTCGGCGTCGACCATGGCGAGGCCGAGAGCGAGCCGTTCGCCCGGAAGGTGCGGGTTCTCGGCCGGCTAATCGGCGCGCCGAGCGCTGAGACGGCACCTCGGCACTGCCTGCGACAAGAGCCGCGCCCGGCCTGGTATTTCTACAGCGACGACGACTTTATTGGCCTGCTCAGCCTCGAGCCAAACCGCGGTTACCGCGGCCACGTTACGATAGACGGCTGCCTGGATCGACTGCTGCACGCCAACTGAGTACTGTGCGCGACGGTGCGAGCGTGGCAATGCCGTATCGATTGGATGCTGGTGCGCCGACACCATCTGTATCACGCTGTATCAGGGACTACTTGACCCTTTTGCGCACAAGGTTCACGATGCAGTTGGATGCGAGCACAGACATATCGGCAGAGATTGCCAGTACGGATACGACCCCCGGTGACTTCCATGCGGAGGTTCGGGTCGGGATCGAGATGTGAACGCAGAAGGCACAGAGAAAGATGAAATTGCTCACTCGCTTGGTGCTCAGTGCGGCGGCTTTGCTGCTCGTGGCGGCGATCGTGCCCGGAATTCACGCCGACGGGTTTGGTTCGGCCCTGCTCGCGGCCATCTTCCTTGCCCTGGTCAATGTGTCTATTCGGCCCGTGTTGGTGATTCTCACCTTGCCGATCACCATTTTGTCGTTCGGCCTGTTCCTGTTGGTGATTAACGCCGGCATGCTGTTGCTGGTAGGCCACATAGTCGCCGGGTTCACGGTCCGTGGCTGGGGCGCCGCTATCGTCGGCTCCTTACTGCTGTGGCTCGCGGGCATGGCGATTAACCGCTTGCTCCGCGAAGAACAGGTCGAGGTTCAGCGTACGGTTCGTGTGATCGAGCACGAACCGTAAAGGTAATCAGCTAGACACCCTGGAGCCGGTCAGGGGCTCCAGGGTGTCCTTTTTATGTCTCCGGCTGCTTTTTCCGTCGCCTTTTGCTGGCCGCCGTTGCCGCCTCCTCTTGCCGCGCGAGGCAGGCAGCGCAGAAGTAGAAGTAGCCCATGGCGAAGCGGCGCTCGACGTGCTCCACACAAAAGACGCCATCACAGCCGGCACAATGAAGCCGGGCAGGCTCACCGCATACGGCACAGGTCTGCACTTCACTTGCCATTCGGGCGCGCCTCCTCCTTGACCTACGCTCAGGGCTACGGCCATCTCCAGAAGGCTACCAGTGCCCCTGGCAGTGGTCAACGTGGCCGGGCGTTACGGGGGCAGCAAAGGAGCCTATATATAGTGCCCCGAGGGCATTTTGGTACAATGGTAGATACCGCGCCCGCCAACGATGCTGTGTGCGCCGGGAGCTTCCAATTCATCACCGAGTTGGAGGAATTTCGACCTTAATTGGCTCGGAATTTAATTCCCTGAGATACTACTATGTCTTGATCACACAGAAGCGCTGGAGGCCTCATGCACGATTCGTCCGCCGGTTTGCGCCACGTTATTATCGGCAATGGCGTGGCCGGTACCATTTGTGCGGAAACTCTGCGAAAATTGGATCCCCTCAGTGATGTAACCCTCATCGGTGGCGAGCCCTATCCCCTGTACAACCGCGTGGCCTTGCCACCCTTCCTCAAAGGGAAGGCGCTTGAGAAGAAAGTGATCATGCGCTCGCGCGATGATCATGCCAATAAGGGGATTAAGCTGCACCTTGAGACGTGGGTCACCAGGGTGTGTGCGCAAGACAAAGTCGTGTACACGGACGGCGCCGCCTTTCCCTATGATCGCCTGCTCGTCGCGACCGGCGGCCGGCCTCGTCTCCCCGATCTTCCGGGTGTAGCGGGGACGAGCGGCGTATTCAACTTCCAGACGCTCGACGATACGAAAGCGATCATTGCCCAGGCTGAACAAGTCACCAGCGCGGTTGTGTTCGGTGGCAGTTACATTGCCTACGAATTGGCTGAGGCACTTTCGGAGCGCGGCCTCAACGTCACCTGGATCATGCGCGGACCTCGCCTGCTCCATCGCATTCTGGACGTCGAGGGTGGCGCGGTCGTCGATGCGATCGCGCGACAACATGGCGTGAACATGCTCTACAACGACCGCGTGGCGGAAGTACAGAGCCGTGACGGAAAGATTGTCGGCGTTACAACGGTTAGCGGGAAGCAAATTGAGACCGGGATGCTCTGTTGTGGGCTCGGTTTCGATTACAACACCGAGATTCTCGAAGGCACCGGCATCCACCTCAACCAGGCGATCATCGCCGATGAATACCTGCGTACGGCAGTCCCGAATATCTTCGCGGCGGGCGACGTAGCCGAGGCTAAGAACCTGATGACCGGCGAGCATGAGGTGATGGGTACATGGGACAGTGCTACGACCCACGGGCGACTAGCTGCCCGGAATATGCTTGGCGAGAACGTACCGTTCGACGATCCCTCTGTCTATACCAGCACGATGTTTCACACCAAGATGCGCGCGGTCGGGCGTGTTCCGCATCACACCGATGCAAACTACTCGTCAATATCCCAGACTGATATTGCCAAACAGACCCACTTCAAGCTGTTGTTCGAAAAGGATGTGCTTGTCGGGGCCATTGCCGTCGGCAACATGCCCCGCCGCGCGGAGCTTCTGCATCTGATCCGTTCGCACGAGCCGGTAACCGACAAGCATCGCCTGCTCGCGCCTGAGGAAAAGCGTACGGCTGCGGCCCAGCCCGACGCCGAATAGGCTTATCCGCCGGCGGATGCGGTCCGCGCCGTCTCACGCATCGTGGCACGTATGACCGTGCCGAGACGGCGCATCCCTTCGGCGATCATCTGCTCGTTGAGGCCGGTATAGCCCATCACCAGCGAGGTCTCCGGCGGCGGGTTAAGGTAGTAGGGCTGCGCTGGGTAAATCCCGACGCCTTCTCTAGCAGCGCGCCGTACCAACGTCTCAATCGGTAGCGGCTCGCGCAGCGTGACGAGGGCGTGCAGACCGGTGCCGGTCATTGGTGGCAGCACCAAATCGCCGAGCTCGCGGTCGATCGCGGCCACGAATGCATCGTGCCGGGTCTGATAGACCTGCCGCATGGCACGCAGGTGCCGCTCAAAGTGGCCCTCGTTGAAGAAGTCGGCGAGAACTTGCTGCTCGAGCGTGGCAGTATAGCGATCGCTGAGCCACTTCGCGGTGTTGACCGGCTCGACGAGACTCGGCGGCAGCACCAGGTAGCCCATCCTGAGTGACGGGAAAAGCACTTTCGAGAAGGTGCCTATGTACACCACGGTACCGCTCGTATCAAGCCCTTGCAGGGCCTCGACAGGCCGGCCGGCGTAGCGAAATTCGCTATCATAGTCGTCTTCAATCACCAGGGCGCTATGCTCGCGGGCCCAGCGTAGGAGCGCCAATCGCCGGGGTAGGCTCAAGACCGCGCCCGTTGGGAACTGGTGGGACGGCGTGACGTAGAGGAGCTTCGGCGAGGCGCCGGCCACCATGTGATCCAGTTCGTCCGTTATCAATCCGGCCGCGTCCACAGTGGCGTGTACGATACGCGCGCCTTGCGCGGTAAAGGCGCGGCGCGCACCAAGGTAGCCGGGCTCTTCGAGCACTACCGCGTCACCAGGATTCAGGCACACGCGGGCGAGCAGGTCCAGTGCTTGCTGTGATCCGTTCACGATCAGGATTTGCTCCGGCGTACAACGCACAGCACGGGCACGGCGAAGATATTCAGTCAGCGCTTGCCGAAGCGCTTCCACGCCATTCGTGGGTGCGTAACCAAAATGTGCGAGGTTCTTTGAGCGGAGCCGCCGCCCGAGCAGGCGCCGCCAGAGGTCGGTAGGAAAGTGGTCGATTGCCGGCCGACCATCGCGGAAATCGTACGGTAGGGTTGCCGTCCCTGGCGGCAGCATTTCGTCCACTTTGCCTTCCGTTGCGCGCCGCGCCCAATCGGACAGGGGAGGCATCGCTGTCGTCGGCAGGTTACGCGGTGGCGACGGGAAATCGGTAATGTGGCGCGGCGCTTCGAACAAATCGTCAGGCGGCGCCGTACAAACGTATGTGCCTGAGCCAAGGCGCGCGGTGATGTATCCCTCGGCCAGTAGCTGGTCGTATGCACTGGTCACCGTGTTGCGCGAGAGTCCAAGCTGATCGGCGAGCGCACGGGTTGAGGGCATGCGACTGCCGCCTGCAAGACGACCTTCCAATATCGCGATGCGCAATTGGTCGTACAGTTGGCGATGTAATGGCAGCCCGGCGTGCTCATCGAGCCGTACCGGCAATTCCAGGGTCACTGCGGCTCCTCGCGAGAGTGGCGTTTATGCCATATGGGCGAACTGGATCCATTATCCTTCACGGAATTAGATTGTTGCAAGTACCACTTAAAGGCCATGCGAGTAGCTAGTGGCACGAGCACATGCACGACGACCGCCATGGAGGGTGATTCGCTCGTACATGTAGGCGGATGGCCGAGGTAACGTAGACCTATGGACTGGGGACTAATCTACTGTGGTTTCGATTCGCTTGGAAACGCGCTTTCGCGGCCGATCACCATACAATATGACATGCATGAGCGTGTGACCGCCCCAGGCATTCCAACGTATGAAAAGGGGTTGCGGTAATGCGGAGACGGATTCTAACGGCCATTCTCCATAAGGAGGACGACCTTTACGTTGCTACATGTCCTGAAGTAGGAACCGTCAGCCAAGGTGAGAGCATCGAGGACGCGATCGCCAATCTGAGAGAGGCTACGGAGCTATATCTTGAAGAATTCCCACTAGCGGAAATTAAAAACACTAACGGAAATTAAAAAGCAGGCCGGCACACCATCGGTGTGCCGGCCTGCTGCTACTCCAGTTGCTACGACTGGGTGCGACTCAGTAGGTCCAAGAACACCTTATTACTTGGTGTCTTGCTGAGGCGGTCGATGAATTGCTCGGTCGCCTGAATGGCTTGCGCGCCGGCAAGTCGACGGCGGAGCAGTACAACCCACTGCAAGGTCACCGGGTCGAGGAGTAGCTCCTCTTTCCGGGTACTCGACTTTGCGATGTCGATGGCAGGGAAGATTCGCCGCTCGGCAAGCGCACGGTCAAGGTGCAACTCCATGTTGCCGGTGCCCTTGAACTCCTCGTACACCACATCGTCGAGCCGGCTGCCCGTATCGACGAGACAGGTTGCGATGATCGTCAGGCTGCCGCCCTGCTCGATGGCGCGTGCCGCGCCAAAGATGCGCCGCGCGGTGGTCAACGCACTGGCGTCCATGCCACCGGAAAGTGTACGGCCACCACCACCGCTGGGACCAAGATTGTAAGCGCGGGCGAGGCGCGTGATGCTGTCGAGCAGCACCACCACATCCTTCCCTTGCTCGGCGAGGCGGCGCGCGCGCTCCAACGCCATCTCGGCCAGGTGGCCATGGCGCTCGACTTCCTCATCGAAGCTCGATGCAAACATTATCGCCTTCGGAAGCGATATGCGTAGATCGGTCACTTCCTCTGGTCGTTCTCCCACGAGGCAGAGAATGAGCGAAGCCTCGGGATAATTGGTGAGCACGCCTTGACCAATATGCTTCAGGACGGTCGTCTTGCCGGCCTTAGGCGGCGAGACAATCAGGGCTCGCTGGCCGAATCCGACCGGCGCAATCATGTCCAGCATTCGCGTGGTGACCGGCTGCTGACCGGTCTCCAGCTTGATCATGCGATCCGGGTAGATCGGCGTGAGGTCCTCGAAGCGCGGACGAGTGCGGACCTGCTCGAACGGCACATCGTTGACGCTGATCACCCGCTCAACGGTGACCGGGCCACGGCCACGGCCTGGACGAGCTTCGATCTGCACGATATCCCCATTCCGCATGTCGAACCTGCGAAGGTCCCGCACACCGATCAACGGGTCGTCGCTTCGCACACGCAGATCTTCCTCGCGCAAGAAGGCCTCGCCGTTCGGCAGGAAGTCCAGTATGCCGTGGACTTCGAACACGGGCATACGCTGCTGTGGAATAAACTCAACCAGCGGTGCTCGTTCCTCGAAGGACTGCGTCGGCGCCATTGTCCCGCCATTCACCGGCGCGCCACCCGCGTTCATTGGCATCGGGTTGCCGTTGGCGCCTCGCCCACGGCGGCGACGGCGGCGCCGGCCGCGCTGGTTATCGCCCTGGTCGTTGCCAATATCATTGGCCTGGCTCTGGCCGGGTTGGCCACCCTGGTTTCGGGGCGCGAAGGGGTGCTGCGGCCGCTGACCTTGTTGCGGTCGCTGTTGCTGGCCGGCAGGTCTGAACTGGGCCGGCGGCCGGTTCTGCCCGCTCTGCTGGGGCCTGAACGTAGCAGGCTGCTGTCCGCCTGGATTGCTCTGGGCGGGCGCCTGGTTGCCAAAATTGTTCTGTGCCGTTGATTGACCGCCATTTTGCTGTGGATTAAAGAGTGTAGGCTGGGCAATTGGTGTTGTCTTGGGTGGCTCCGTGTAGCTCGTCACGTCCGATTCACGTGGCGATTGAGCAGGTTGTCGTCGGTTTGGCGTGCGGGCGCCTGGCGCCGCCGGCCTGCCCGGGTTCGCCGTCTCCGGCGTTACCTCGCGTGAATTTGGCGCGGGAATGGCGGCCACAACCGGTGCGGCCGGCGCATCCGCGGATGGTGCGGCGGTTGTGCGGCGTCTCGCGGTGCGGCGCACCGGCTTCGCGGCATCATTCGCCGCGTCTGAAGCTGGTGCCACGGCCTCGCTTACGCCTGCAGGGACTGACTCGCTCGCCTTGACGGCGGGCTGAACGGTCTCGCTCGCCTTGGCTACAGGCTTGAGAACGACCGCGGCGTCACCCGCGTCCGACGTGGTTGTCTTCCGCGTCGCTGTGCTCTTTGCTTTTGCGCTTCGCGTTGCGGCAGGTTTTGCTGCCGGTGTCACGTCCGGTTCCGCGGCCTTAGTGCTCGCGACGGCTGCCTTGGAGCTTGTCTTCACTGACCGCTTTGGTGCAGCAGGGGTGACGACGGCGGAAGCGGCCGCGGTGGGTTCGGGAGTGGGCTGCGGAGACTGGGCCACCGTGGGGTTCTCGGCGGCCTTTTCGGCCTTGGCTGGTCGGGTCCGAGCTTTGGCCGGTGGTTTCGCCGGCTCTACGGGCGGAGTTGTCGGGCTCACTGTCGCGGTATCTGCCGCAGCTTTGGTGGCACGCTTGCGCGCGGGGCGCGCCTGCGCGATTTCGTCCTCACTCAAGAGCCGTACCTCTGTCATTGTCGCAGCTGATTCCTTTCATGCTGTCGAGTCCAGTGCCACAGCTCGTACCGGTGACTTCATTCATGTGATTGGTCTCCCTGGCGTTTCGTGGCGAATTACTATTTTGGCGCTTTTTTGAGCATTCATAACGGTTGACCGTGCGCGGTCTATCTCCGTGAGAATGCGTGGAGATATTGTTGTATATGCGCGAATTTGGCATCGGGTTGGACGTCGATACCCATACGATATCGCTCGCCGTTCAGGCTTAGCATCCCATCGTGTCACGTGGCCGAATCACAGCGCAACACAAGCGGTGAGCGGCGGCTGCAACCAGGGCGATGTACGTAGCTCCCATGCTCGCGACCAAGCAGTGTCAATACACATTGCTAGTACGCCGGCCACACTGTCGCGAGTCAGTATGGACTTACCAAGGCTGTGAGATCACGTTCGCCGCACCGGCCTCATGACTTTTACGTGCCGGGGTCAGAGAGCCTTTCGCGTCATGCCCCTCGCAGCTTGCTAAACAGCAGCGCGGCACAAGCATGAAAGACAACAATCTCTCCCTGCATTGTAGCGTAGTTTGAAAAATATGGAAGGGGGTGCCATAGCTAATTTGGCTATACTACATTCTGCATGACTTCCTTAACACACCGGGAACCCGGCATAACCCTCGTTCGCAATGCCGCGAAATGGGACCAACTTGTGTGCCGCCATACGTTTGGCGGCTTCATGCAATCCTCCCGATGGGGCGACTTCAAACGCCATTTTGGTTGGACGCCATTTCGCATATGCCTGCCATCGGTATCGGAATCGCAGCCACCGCTCGCGCAAGTCCTGTTCCGCCGCGTTCCCTACAGCCCTTACACACTCGGTTATCTGCCGCGCGGCCCGTTGCTCGATTACCAACGCGATGATGAGCTAGACCGGGTGATTCGCGCCGTGGATCGGCTGGCTCGTCACGCTCGAGCGATAAGCGTGACGTGGGAACTTCCGATTGCACGCGACCCTGTGCTGAGTGCCAGATTGGAACGGTTCGGCCTGAGGCCCGCCAGTCCCGTGCAGCACACCTCTACGCGCGTGATCGATCTTTCGCCAACGCTCGAGCAGATACAGGCCAGCTGGAAGCCGAAATGGCGGAGCAACACACGGCTGGCTGTGAAACACGGTGTGCGCGTCCGTCACGCAGGCGACGTAACTGACTTCGCCCGATGGTACGAGCTGTTCAAGTCCACGAGCGTCAGAGACAGCTTCACCGTCCGCGGTGAAGAATACTATCGTCGGTTCTGGCAGCAGCAGTGCGAGACGGGCGACACCGTGCTGTTGCTGGCGGAGCATGAGGATCGGCTGTTGGCCGGCATCATGGTCCATCAATTCGGCGCTGAGGTGACGTATTTATATGGCGCGTCGTCGAATGAAAGTCGAAACCTGATGCCCAATCATCTTTTGCAGTGGGAAGCCATGCAGTGGGCCAAGTCTCGCGGCGCGACGCGTTACGACATGTTTGGCATTGCCGATACCGATGATGAGAACGAGCCGCTCGCGGGCGTAAGCCGTTTTAAGGCAGGCTTTGGCGGCGAGGCCGTACGCTACGCGGGCGCACTTGATCGCGTGTACCATCCATTGCTACACGCCGCGGTCCAGCGGGCACGCGCCGGTGGGCTTGGCTAATGCGGCAGCGACGTGCCGGACGCGCTTCCAGGCAATCCTGCGTGCTGATACCGTGCCGATTACACTACACTCTACAATGAGGTCGTGCTCGCTATAGCACGTTGGACTTGCAGCTGAAGTTACGAGGATTAGCGAATGGAAGCGCCGGGCGGTGACCTGCGAGTAAAGTCGCTCGCCAGTGGCAGCTCGGCAAATGCGATGCTCATCGAGTGCGCAACTGCAGCTATCCTGGTGGACGCCGGACTCAGCGCGCGCCAGCTTCAGGCGCTTATGCGGCAGCACGCTTCTTTCCAGGCGCCACTCGCCGGCATCTTGATCACGCACGAGCACACGGATCACACCATCGGCGCCGACGTACTGGCGCGCCAGACGGGCGCGGCGCTGGTCGCGACGCCCGGTACATTGAGCGCTATGCGGTTGGGTGCACGCGTCGACAGGCGTCCTCTCGCCTCGGGCAGCGCCATGACGCTCGGACCATTTGAAATACGCGCGTTCCCGGTGCCGCACGACGCCTCGGAACCCGTGGGGTATCACATCACGTGTGGGCGATGGCGTGTCGGCGTGGCCACTGACCTCGGTCACTGCTCACGCCACGTCCACGAGGCGCTTCACGATACGGATCTCACCGTCATTGAGGCCAACCATGATCGCGGCCGCCTCGCGGCAAATCGCGACTACTCAACCTTGCTCAAGAGGAGAATTGCCGGCGATCGTGGCCA
>JAQBPC010000584.1 GCA_028287725.1 Chloroflexota bacterium
CGGTGCCGGGTAGGCCCGTGGGATGGTACTGTACGAACTCCATGTCTGCCAGTGGAGCGCCGGCCCGATAAGCCAGAGCCATGCCGTCGCCGGTACAGATCATAGCGTTGGTGGTGAACGGGAAGACACGGCCCGCCCCACCGGTTGCCAGGATCACCGCCTTGGCAGTAAGCGCCCTCATGACGCCCGTGACGGCGTCGATTGCGGTTAGCCCAACACACCGCCCGTCCTCGATCAGTAGCGACGTTACGAACTGCTCGTCGTAGCGCACGATGGTCGTATACTTGAGCGAGGTTTGAAACAGCGTATGCAGCATGTGGAAGCCGGTCTTGTCGGATGCATAAAGGGTGCGCCAAGTGGTCATGCCGCCGAAGGGGCGCACGCTGACACGCCCATCGGGCTCGCGGCTCCAGGGACAGCCCCAATGCTCGAGCTGAATCAGCTCCCGTGGCGCCTCCGCCACGAAGGTCTCGACCACGTCCTGGTCGGCGAGGAAGTCGCTGCCTTTGATGGTGTCGAAGGCGTGTCCCTCCAGCGAATCGTCCTCCCGCAACACCGCCGCGGCGCCTCCCTCGGCGGAAACCGTGTGGCTGCGCATGGGATACACCTTGGAAACCAGCGCAACGCTGAGACGGTCATCGGTCTCGATCGCGGCAATTGCCGCGCGCAACCCAGCCGCGCCACCTCCTACAATGACCACGTCATGGGCAATGACGTCCATCTAACGCGCTCTGCCTGGTAGGCGCAACACGATGCGGGCCGCATCCAGGCTGCCGGCGATGGCAGTGCCGTAGCATACAAGCGCGATCTGGCGTCGGGCTCCCGTTACGCCGAGGTCCATCACGTAGTAGCGGAAGCGATGTGCCCAGTGGACCAGTGAAAGCGACGTCAGCGCGAACAGATACATTCGTACAAGGGGATTGGCCGCCAATCTTCGCGCTCGACGATAACTCGATGTGGCGACCGGCACGCCGGCGTTCCCCAGCAGGTCTTGCAGCAAGATCTGCATGGGTGCGAACATTGCGGCGATGCCACCGCCGGCGGCAAATAGTCCCCACCAAAACGGCTCGATCCGGTCGACGTCCTTCTCGCCATGTGTTGCCATGTCGCGTTGTATCTGCACTACGTATCTTCTCCACGTCCACCGAATAGAAGGGCAAGCAGCACAGCGAGCGAGGCTATGGCCCAGCCCGCGAACGCTCCGGCGGTAATCGTACGCTCGGACACCTTACGTCCCATAAAGTGCAGCGTCGGACCCTTCCCCGCCGCGATCAAGAACGTCACCGAGTGCAAAAGCGCAAAGCTAAAGGCAGAAATGTGGAAGAGCAGCCAGGGAAGGCGACGCTGTTTTGCCACAAAGGTGTCGTACGCTTCCTCACCCTGTCGCAGCAGGTTGAGCTGCCGCAGCAATCGTAGCGACCAAACCGCCAGAAAGACACTGGCCAGCTCACGAAGCATGTAGAGCGCAAAGCGGCGATTGGCGCGCCACCAGGTCGGTACCAGACCAGGCTCGTCCGCACGATGGTACCTGTTTGGTGAAACTGCAATGTTGCGAACCCAGGCGCTGTTAGCTTGAATCTGGCTCATCGTCTCATCCAGGGCAACAGATGCTGCTTGTACCAGTCGATGGTCGTGTCTACCTTGGTTTGCTGAATGGCTTTGGCCGGGTCAACGTTCTTGGGGCAGACAACCGAGCACTCGCCAACAAACGTGCAGTCCCAGATGCCGTCGCTGGTTGCCAGTACCTTCAGGCGATCCAGAGCGCCTTCGTCACGGGAGTCGAGGTTGTAGCGCCGTCCGAGTGCAATAGCCGCGGGACCCAGGAACTCTGGCTCCATGGCGTAAACAGGGCAAGCGGCGTAACACAACATGCAGTTGATGCACTGGCTGTATTGCTGATATTCCTCGAGCTGGGCTGGCGTCTGTCTGTACTCCCCTTCAGTGACTGGCTTGTCGCGATCGCGGATAATCCAGGGTTTGACCATGCCCAGCTTGTGCATGAAGTCGGACATGTCGATGACCAGATCACGGACCAACGGGAAGTTGGCCAACGGCTCAACGACGATCTCTCCTGGAAAGAAGTCGCGCAGAAACGATGCGCAGGTCAATGTGGGCGTACCATTTACCGTCATGCCGCAACTGCCACAGATACCCATCCGGCACGACCAGCGGAAGGAGAGCGTGCCATCGACATAGCTCTTGATGTAGTTCAAGGCGTCGAGGACTACCATATCCTCGCGATAGGGGATCACGTAGGACTGTAGCCAGGGTTCCACGTCGGCTTCTGGACTATAGCGCGTGGCAGTGAGGGTGATAGATTCTCCTGATGCCATCAGGATGGTCTCCCGTTGACCTACGAGGTGGTCGTCCGACGTCGTGCATTTGCAAGTCGGGGTCGTCCGCGTTGCTACGTGGAACGTTACAGGACGCAACGGTAGTGTGCCACTCGGCAGTCGCGCATGTAACCTGGGACCAAGCCGGACTGCGCGCGGCCCGGGCTCCGCAAGGTGTACGTTTTAGGCTTCACCAACTCCCACCAGCTCGTGGCGTTGCGCACGAACTGAGAAGTACCGGGATTGCGGGTGGTGAGCGACGATCGCCACGGTAGATTGCTCGGGCACCAGCTGGTATGCAGTAGTGAGTGCGACGCCGATGCGCTCAGCTGGGAGAAGCTTGAACACCTTTGTATGGTCCGCAAGTTCCGGGCAGGCTGGGTAGCCCCACGAATAGCGCTTCCCCTGAACGGCGCCCAATCCCAGCTCGCGCCGGATATAGCGGTGCACGTACTCCGCCAATGCTTCGGCGGTTTCCACGCTCAGCCCGTGGGCGAAGAAACTGGCCGAGTAATCGCCATCGCGTTGCAGACGATCGGTGAGCTCCGTCGCTTCCTGACCCACCGTTACCAGCTGGAAGCCCACCACATCAGGCTTCGTTGGGTCCGAGCTATAGTAATCACTTATGCAAAGCCGTTGCTCGTCGGGCTGCCGCGGAAAGGCGAAGCGCTCGATCTCCGTCGCGCGATCTTCCGGCGACAGGATTACCAGATCGTCGCCTGCTCGATAGCATGGGAAGTAGCCGTACACGGCACGAGGTCGCATCCAGCCGGTCTCGATGGCTTCGCGCTGCATACGGCGCAGCCGCGGCATGAAGTCATCCTTGAGCAGCCGCGTCCATTCGGTGCCGCTGGTATTGCGCGCGCCCCAGGAGAGTCGGAACAGGGAGCGCAAGGCCAGATACTTGAACACGCGTGTCATGTCGATGTCGTCCAAAACGCGGGTGCCCCAGAACGGCGGCGACGGAATGGGGGCAGGCGGCATATCGGACGGCGCGTTGCCGGCAGCGACCGGCCGTTGTGGCGCCGAGGGTGCGGCCGGGCGCTCGGCGGGCGGCTGTAGAGCCTCGGCGTGGGTGCGCGCCACCAGCACTTCACGTCGCTGCGGATCCTGCAGCACGTCCATCACCTCGAGCCCCTCGAAGGCGTCCTTGCAATAGAACACACCTGGGCCGTACGGTGTCGTGCCATCGGGTACGGCGACGCGCCGGCTGAACTCCCGGTTGATAGCCGCGCCACCTATTAGCACGGGGTACTGCAGATTTCGCCGCGCCAGCTCCTGCACGCAGAGGCTCATCTGCTTGGAGGTGGAGACCAGCAATGCAGAAAGGCCAATGGCGCTAGCGCCCACCTCCTGGGCTTTGTCCAGGATCACGTTGATCGGCACCTGCTTGCCCAGATCGTGCACGATGTAGCCGTTGTTGGTAAGGATGGTGTTGACCAGATTCTTGCCGATGTCATGCACGTCACCGAACACGGTGGCGAGCACCACCGAACCTTTGCTATACCCTTCCTTTTTCTCCAGGAAGTTCTCCAGGTAGGCGACGGCACGCTTCATCACCTCCGCGCTCTGAAGCACGAAAGGCAAGATCAGCTCGCCTGCCCCGAACTTGTCGCCGACATCCTTCATGGCCGGCAGCAGCACTTCGTTCAGCACCTCGACCGGTCCGTGCCGAGTCAGCGCGTCATCGATAAGTGCCTCGATGCCATCCTTCTTGCGGTGCAGGATCTGGTAGTGGATGCGTTGCTCGGCGCTCATGGCATCAAGCTCGTCGTCGGTACTCTGCTGCACCGCCACAGGGCTGGCATTCTGAAAATAGTCAATCAGCAGCGCCAGCGCGTCCGGACGGCGGTCGAATACCAGGTCGTCGGCCAGCTGCCGTTGTTGGCTGGGGATCTCGGCGTACGGCAACACGTCCTTAGGGTTCACGATCGCCAGATCCAGGCCGGCCTCGACCGCGTGGTAAAGGAACACGCTGTTGAGGACCGCGCGGGCGTGGGGCGTGAGGCCGAAGGATACATTGCTGACCCCCAGGATGGTCAGCACGCCGGGCAACTCACGCTTGATCAGCCGGATTCCCTCCAGCGTCTCGATCGCGGAACGCTTCCACTCTTCCTCGCCGGTGGATAGCACGAAGGTTAGGGCATCAAAGATCAGATCCTCGGGCCGCAGGCCGTACTCTTGCACGGCGATGTCGTGAATGACACGCGCTACCTCCAGCTTGCGCTCGGCGGTTCGCGCCATCCCGGCTTCGTCGATGGTCAACGCCACTACCGCGGCGCCGTGCGCCTTCACGTGCGGCAGCACGCTTTCGATGCGCAGCCGGCCATTCTCCATGTTGATCGAGTTGACGATCGCCCGGCCGGGATATTGCTCCAACGCAGCCTGGATGACGCTGGCCTCCGTGCTGTCGATGACCAGCGGAGACTCCACGCCCGTTGCCAGCTTCAAGACCGTCTTCCGCATCAGCTCGGCCTCGTCGGCCCGCTCGGTTACGGCAACCTGCACGTCCAGCGTATGGGCGCCGCCCTCAACCTGATTGCGGGCAATTGCCAGCAGCCCGTCATAATCCTCGGCCAGCACCATCCGCTTCACGGCACGGCTGCCCTGCGCATTGACCCGCTCGCCAACCAACATGGGTGCAGGCTCCTGGTGCAGCTCCACGGCGCGGATAGCGCCCGCCACCATCGGGGCATGCGTGCGCGGCAAGGCCTTGGGTGCACGGGTGCCGACGGACTCAACGATCAGCCGCAAATGTTCGGGAGTGGTACCGCAACATCCACCGACCACGTTGACGCCAAATTCATGGACAAACTCCGCAAGGGCCGCGGCCATCGGCTCAGGCTCCATGGGGAAGACGGCTTTACCGCCCACGTTGATCGGGATACCCGCATTCGGAATCACCGAGATCGGCTTGGTGCAGTATTCGGTCAGATAGCGGATTGGCTCGCGCATATACTCCGGACCGGTGCTGCAATTGAGGCCGATGACGTCGGCCCCCATGGACTCCATAATCACCATCGCCGCGCCGATATCGGTGCCCATCAGCATACGTCCGCTGGTATCGAGGGTCACCTGCGCCTGAATGGGTACCGTGCGCCCCTCAGCGTCCATGGCCCGGCGCGCGCCGGTGACAGCGGCCTTGACCTCCAGGATGTCTTGCGACGTCTCGATAATCAGCAGATCGACACCACCGGCAATCAGCGCGGCAGCCTGCTCCTCGTAGACCGCCACAAGCTCGGCGAAGGTGATATTACCCAGCATCGGATCGTCGCTCGAAGGAAGCATGCCCGTGGGACCCATCGAGCCGGCGACGAAGCGGGGCTTGTCCTGCGTGCTAAACTCATCGGCTACAGACCGCGCCAGTTGTGCGGCGGCAATGTTGAGCTCGCGGGCACGGTCGCCCAGGCCATAGTCGTCGAGGCGCAGACGAGTAGCATTGAACGTATCGGTCTCCAGCACATCGCAGCCGACCGCCAGGAAGGAAGCATGGATGCTACGAACAATGTCCGGCTTGGTGAGCACGAGATAGTCGTTGCAGCCCTCTTTGCCGCCGAAATCGTCGGCGGTGAGGTCATAGGTCTGGATCGAGGTGCCCATGGCCCCATCGAACACCAGCACGCGCTGTTGCAATGCTGCAAGATAGTCTATTCTGCTGCTCATCGGTCACCTTCGAATGTGCGCAAATCGCACGGGTTCAGCGCATCAAGGATAGGCGAACGGCGCCGGGGAGCCGATCGTGCGACAAGATTGAGATTAAATCATACCAGCTATGCGCGGGCCCACGTTTCGTAGACGTTAATTGTCCCTGCGCTCCGCAGCGTTTGTTTGGCACGTAACCCAAGCTTGAAACATGGCAAGGTCACTGCCGGTCCACCGTCCACAATGCCCGAGGGTTGATCAAGTTACTAGCGAGACGCGCTCAGCTACCCACGGTGGCGGCCATCTCGCTGCTATGATCAATTCGACGATTGAGACGACTTCTTGTCATCAGGAGGAAACCATGCAGCACGACCCCGACGTCCTGGAACGCCTGCGCGACGACCTTGCCGACCTCACCGCGCTGCATGCGCCGTCGGGCGCCGAGCAACCGGTGATCGCCCGCCTTAAGGAGCTGTTCACTCCGCTCGCGGACCGTGTGGAGGTCGATCATCTCGGCAACCTGACTGCCACGCGAGAGGGACCGGCTGGGGCGCCCCACATTGTGATCGCCGCCCATGCCGACGAGATTGGCGCCATCGTAGCCACTATTGAGCCCGAAGGCTTTCTTCGCCTCTTCGCAATTGGCGGTGTGCAGCCTCGCCTATTGGAGGGGCGGCCCGTCTGGGTAAACGGTCAGCCAG
>JAQBPC010000604.1 GCA_028287725.1 Chloroflexota bacterium
GCGCTATCCTCACAAAGGATCGCTCTATTTTCTTAACACCTTTCACGGCGTGGTTTCCAGATTGCTACTACGTCACCCTGGAGATCACTTACGCCAACGCGGCAGATGGCGCCAACGATCGGGGCCAGCGCAGCGGATCCAAAAGAAAGCCAAAGGACAACCAAGCAGCGCCTACCTACCATCGCTGCCGGCGTGCAAGCCTCGCCGAGCTCCTGTGAGTTAACTGGCGCAGCGGCTTATTAAGCGGAATCAACCTCGCTCACTCGCACCGGCCGGCGTTCGTCGAAGGACCTGCGCGCGGCCAGCGCGATGGCTACCGGTGCACGCCCGTCGTGCCCGGTCACCGGCGCCGGCCGATCGTGGAGCACGGCATCGACAAACGCCAGCATTTCAGCCGCGAAGGCCTCCGTGTATCGCTCCATGAAGAAGTGCAGCGGCAGGTCGCGGCGGACGTTTTGCGCGTCGCTGATGATCGCGGTATTCGGGTAATTGTTGTCGATGCGAATCGCCCCGCCGCTACCCAGCACTTCCACGCGCTGATCGTAGCCGTAGACGGCCCGCCGGCTGTTTTCGATGGTGCCGATCACGCCGTTCGCGAACCGTAGCACGACGACGGCAGTATCCAGGTCGCCCGCTTCGCCGATTGCCGGGTCGACCATAACGCCGCCGGCAACATAGACCTCCTCAACCTCGCTGCCAATCAGGAAGCGTGCCATATCGAAATCATGGATCATCATGTCCGCGAAAATGCCGCCGGAGACTTTTATGTACGCGATCGGCGGCGGTGACGGGTCACGGCTGATGATGTGCAGGATCTCGGGTTGGCCGATCTCGCCCTGCTCGATCGCGCGATGGACGCGCTGAAAGTTAGCGTCGAACCGCCGGTTGAACCCTATAGACAGTTTGACGCCCGCCCGCGCTACCGCGTCGAGCGCGCGATCGATCGTCGCCAGGGAGAGCGCTATTGGTTTCTCGCAGAATATGTGCTTGCTGGCCGCCGCGGCCTCTTCGATGATCTGCGCATGTGTGTTGGTGGCCGAGCAAATAAGGACCGCCTGGACTTCGGAGTCTTCCAGGATCGCGTGGTAGTCAATGGTCACCTTGGGGATGCGGTACTGTTGGGCGCAACGCTTCGCCGCATCCTCGCTCACATCCGCCACCGCTATGAGATTGGCCAGCGGAATACGGCGCGACAGGTTCTCGGCATGAACCTGACCTATGCGCCCGGCGCCGATTAAGCCGACGGTCAGGGTGTCAGGCGCCAAGGCGCATCTCCCAGACAATGGAGGCCACATGCCTCTGGGCAACGCTGCTTCGCCTATCCAAAGTAGCGCTCCTTTGCCCGTATTTCCTCCCACTCGCGGCGCGCCGCCTGCACGGTGGGCAGCGTGCTGACCTCTGCCACCGGCACGTCCCACCAGCTCTCGTAGCCCGGCACGCCCACGTAGCGGTCGTTCTCGATGGCGATCACGGTGGTCCGCTCCGCCGCACGCGCGGTTTTGAGCGCGGCCACGAATGCGTCGTAGCCGGCGCAGCGGATAACATTCGCCCCCAGGCTCTCGGCATTGGTTGCCAGATCAACCGGCAGCGTTTCGACTTTGTTACCCGCCGTGTCATCGGGCAGCACGCCGTTCTGTGGGTAAACGTACCGCGTGCCGAAGCCCTCCTGCCCCAGCGAGCGGCTCAGGCTGCCGATGCTCTTGAAGCCATGGTTGTCCAGCAGCACGATGATCAGTTTGTAGCCCTCCTGAATGGAGGTCACGATCTCGCTGTTCATCATCAAATAGCTGCCGTCGCCGACCATGACATAGACCTCGCGATCGGGCGCGGCCATTTTGATGCCCAACCCGCCCGCGATCTCATAGCCCATGCAGGAGTAGCCATACTCCATGTGGTATTGTTTCAGGTGGCGCGCCCGCCAGAGCTTGTGCAGGTCGCCGGGCAAGCTTCCCGCCGCGCATACCATGATCGCTTCGGGGTCACCCAGCTCGTTCACGGCGCCGATCAGCTCACCCTGGCTTGGCAGCGGCGCATTGCGCACGGCGTAAATCTGGTTGACTTCCGCCTCCCACGCGGCATGGAGCTGCGTCGCATCGGAACGATATGCCGGATCGACCTGGTAGCCTGCCAGCATCGCCGACAGTTCCTCCAGCGTAGCCCGCGCGTCGCCAACCAGCGCCGTGGCGGCATGCTTGCCGGCGTCGAACTCCGCCACGTTGATGTTGACGAAGCGCACATCGGGGTGCTGGAATGCGGTCTTCGAAGCAGTGGTGAAGTCACTGTAGCGTGTGCCGATGCCGATGACCAGGTCGGCGTCGTGGGCGATGCGATTGGCGGCCAGCGTGCCGGTCGCGCCGATCGCGCCCAGGCAGAGCGGATGATCGTAGGGCAGGCTGCCTTTGCCGGCCATGGTCTCCCCCTCGGGAATGCCAGTCTGTTCGACGAATTGGCGCAGCGACTCGGTAGCCTCCGAGTAGATCACCCCGCCGCCGGCGACGATCAGGGGTCGAGCGCTGGCGCGGATGGCGGCGGCGGCGCGCTCCAGGGCGGCGCGGTCGGGCCGCGGGCGCGCTACATGCCACA
>JAQBPC010000615.1 GCA_028287725.1 Chloroflexota bacterium
AGTGGCATAGGCCGCGAGCTGTCAACCTCCGGATCTGCATCCTGTGTGGCGGCCCCTTCAAGCTCCCGATCAACGTACGCATTATAATCGGGCAAATGACGCTGGTAGGAGCCAGACAGCAGTGGCGATGTAATCATGTAATCAGCAGAGGCTCTATTACATGCCACCGGGATGTTCCATACAACAGCAAGACGGATGAGCGCTTTCACGTCTTCATCATGGGCATGCGTCTGGAGGGGATCCCAGAAGAAAATGAGAAAATCGATCTCGCCGCCGGCGATCTTGGCCCCTACTTGCTGGTCTCCGCCGAGCGGCCCACTTTGGAGTTTGTGAACGGATATATTGAGCTCCTGCTCAAGCAGTCTGCCGCTGGTTCCGGTGGCGTAGAGCTCATGCTCGACAAGGATGTGTCTGTTGAATCGCGCCCAGGCCAACAAATCGGCCTTCTTATTGTCGTGTGCGACAAGCGCGATCTTCTTTCGGCGTTCCATGATGGCCCTTTCGAAAGCCAGATCGTTTCTTGCAGCAACCTCGTCGTCTTCGTGTCAGCTGTGCAAACAAAAAAACGAGGGATAGGGGAAAGCCCCTTCACTCGTCCGACACCATTGTACCACAGCTTATTGCTCAGCTCACCAACTTGTCGCGCAGCCGCTGCACGGCGGCGAGCAGCTCGTCCAGATCGAAGGGCTTTGGAAGAAAGTCCGCTGCTCGTACCTCTTCAGCCCAGCGCCTTGCGTCCTGCGCCGCGGTCATTACAAGAATTGGCATTGTCAGTCCTCGGACCCGCACCTCTTGCATAAAGCTCCAGCCATCCATGACCGGCATGCGCATATCGAGCAGTACCAACCATGGCTGAACACGCTCTAGTACTTGCAGGGCTTCGGCTCCGTTGGTGGCTGTCTCCACCTTGTATTGCTCAAACAACAGGATTTCTGAAACCGTCCTCAAAATTGACGGGTCGTCATCAACCACCAGAATTGGTGCAACCTGTGTCACTACTCCTCCTGAACTAGGGTGCCTGCCGCAAGCTGTACACCATCGTCGCTAATATTTACCGGAGTCTCCAGAGACTCAGTCGGAAGTGGCAAGACGGCATGAAAGGCGCTGCCCTCGCCAGGTCCGGGGGAAGTTGCCCACAGCCTCCCACCGTGCTGTTCGACAATTCCGGAGCAGATGTAAAGTCCCAAGCCAAGTCCTGCAAACTGCCGATCATCCACATTTATGCCGCGGTAGAACCGATCGAAGAGATGGGGGAGATCGGTAGCCGGGATACCGATGCCTTGATCTGTTACGGTCAGGTGCGCATTGTTCGCTTCGCGTTCCAGGGTCACCCGCACCTCGCCCCCCTCCGGACTGTACTTGACCGCGTTCTCCAGCAGATTGTCGAGCAATTGCATGAGCCGTAGCCTATCATATGTGCCCACCAGTTGCTCTGGTGCTATCAACATGCATTGGTAGAAGTCAGTGGTATGGCGTGCGCAAGCGTCCCCAACCAGCGTCACAAGATCTACGGTTTCATGCCGGCCCACAAGTTTGCCGTACTCGACGCGTGACACATCCAGCAATTCCAGTACCAGCTCCTTAAGCCGGTTAGCTTGCTGGATGATCCGCTCGATACCTTCTAGATCGGCGGGCGCCGCCGGATTGCGCTTCGCGCGGTGGGCGAGCAGCTGCGCCTGGGCAACCATGGTCGTCAGCGGTGTCTTGAGATCGTGGGCGGCAGCCGAGAGAAAATCGTCCTTAAGGCGGGTGGCTTCCTCCATTGCCCGTACGCGCGCTCCTTCGTCTATGAGCGCGCGAGTCTCCAGAATCACCGCGGCTTGGTCCGCAAGTAGCGTCACCAACACCAAATCGTCGTCGGCGAAAACGGGAGCATGAGCCGTGTATACCGCGAGCACTCCAAGCTGTGATTCCCCGGCTGTAATCGGCGCGGCCAGTATAGCGCGCGAAGCATACTGCTGGTACATCGCAGTTTGGTCAGGATTGTCACGCACTGTGTCGGCGGAAAATATGGGTCTTTGGGTGCGAAAGACACGCCCGACAATAATTTGGTCGGGAGGCATCTGGTAGTCTGTTCCGTCCAGGGTGAAGCGAAGGACCTGGAATTCTTCGTCCCACAAGCCAATTACGGCATGCTCGGTGCCGAGTGCGTTCGCTACACCCACTTCCAGAGCCCGTACGATGGCTTCCGTGGTAGGCAGTTGCGGCAGGGTCGCGGCCCGGCCCAGGTAGGCCCGCACCTCCGGTTCTTGCCATGCCCGTCGCAGCCACCCTGGTGGTGCAAAGCCGACAAAGTACCACAGGCCAGTTGCCAAAGCACATACATTTCCGAGGCCCTGCCATATCACTTGCAGCGCCGGTACTGCGGCTTGGAAACCTGCTAGTAGGATCGTTGCGCTGAGAAATAGCGAGCCGATTGCTACCGACTGCATACGGCGCCTGGTCACTCCGGTCGAGCTCCCAGCGGCTCGCACAAACGCGCCAGCCACATACACAGTGAGGCTGACAAAATAGGCCACGTAGAGCAAGGTCACCCATGGAAGGTAGGGACGCGTCAAGATGAAGAAACTCACCATGCTAACCGCCAGGCCCAATGCCGCGGCACGCGTTAGCAGTACTGGCGGATCGCTGAAATCCTCCACGAGGCGGAGTAGGAGATACGGTAACGCTATCGCCAATGCGCTGGTAACGTCGAGCAATAGTGGGCCCGGTGTCGCCTTCAAGGCTTCGGTCACCCAGCCTACGGCCACGAGCGACGCAAGCGCCCCAAATAAGAGTGCGATATCGACATTCACGCGGCGTGGCATGCGAACTGCTTTGTACCCGACGGCGAGGAAGATCAGGACGAACAGGATCTGAGTGACGAGTTGGACGAGTTGATCAGCACGCATATGTCATACTCGCGGCCATCGTCTTCATCTGACCTTTAGCGCCTCCAGATGCGATGCAAGGGCGATCGGAATGCCGATTACGCGTAACCGCGTCAGCTCGTGGTCTTGCTAAGACGACGCACTTCAGTCCTAGGCAACGAGGTCAATTACTGCCTTATATGCTCCTGCAATGAAGCAGCCTCATGCATAAGCATATGACTAATAGTCTACGGATTCGAGAGCATTCCTTGCCAACCCGGCCACTTGGACCGTCCTTGCTGGAGTGGCGGATACGGGCACAGCCTGGCTATCGGTGCACAGTGTAAAGCGAAGCCATACTATACAAAGGTAGATGGCCGGCCGCGCAATGTGAGCGGCATCGTGTAAACGGTCAACATGCTACACGCGTACAGTCCACCGTTCGGGAACTTCCCAGGTGCGGCGCGCTCCAAAGGGATCGCTGCATGACCAGGCTCCTGCGACCGTCATTTTGGCTTCCAGTACTGCTTAGCGTAGCGCTAATCGTGGCTCTTCTCGTGTTTGGAAACGGAGCAACGGTCCTCGATATGCTGCGCTCGTTTCGACTCAGGTACCTGATCATCATCGCAGTGCTGGTCGTCGCCTA
>JAQBPC010000617.1 GCA_028287725.1 Chloroflexota bacterium
CTCGAACTCCTGGTCGCTCATGCCTTGCTCTCGAGGCCGTGCCTATGTATCTCATAAGCCGACATTGGCTTCCCGTAATCGACGCGCCACTGGCGAGTATCTTCGGGGAGCTTACCGAGCACGCGAGCCATTTCACGAACATGTTCGGCCACGGAGCCGCAGCATGAGCCAATGTAGTTGATGCCAAGGTCACGGGCCTTGAGCGCAAAGTCGCCAAACGCCTGACGCGAGAGCTGCAGCGGCGTGAGACCGGTCGGAAACTCGGGCAACGCTGTGAAGTTCGGCTGCTCCGCCGGCGTGCGATAGGCTACGGGCTGACAGGCCGTATAACAAGCAACTGCATTGCGCACCTCCACCATCAGTGGCAGCGTGTATTCCGGATTTCGCAGGCAGTTGATGCCAACAATTTCGGCTCCGGCCGCCTCGAGTTTCCGTGCACATTCCGCCGGGCTGTCGCCTTCGCGTGCAACCGGCACGGTCTCGAAGCCCATGGTTATCATTGCGGGAAGGCCGCTCTCCTGCGCAACCTGCAGGGCGATCAGTGCCTCCCCGAGCCATACGAATGTTTCGCCGATGAAGAAGTCGACGCCTTCTTCCATCTGGACCTGAACCTGGCGCTCCAGCAGCTTTCGCGTACGTGCCGGCGACGACGGATCTGTAGGGTCATATGCCCAGGTCAGGCAGAGATTGCCGGCTACAAGCGCGTCGCCTTCGTTGGCTACCTGGCGGGCGAGGCGCACTGCTTGGCGATTAATGTCGTCGCCCTTGCCGGCAAGACCCGCCGTCGCCAACTTGTCCTCGCTCGCGTAGAAGGTAAGGGCCTGCAGTACCTCCGCGCCAGCATTGAGAAACTCCCTGTGCAGCTCGATGAGGGCGCTGGGATGTTCGAGCACTGCCTCAGGCGTGAACGGCCCAGCACGAACGTATCCGCGTTTCTCAAGCTCCAGCAGATACCCACCGTCGCCGAGCACTACCCCATCCGCCAACCGCTCCAGGATTCCTTTAGGCATGCGCGCTCTCCAATCCTGTGTACCGTACGCTGTAATAAGAGGTCGATGGAGTTGATCATATCCTAACGGTTAGCACATCGAACCGCCTTTTGCGGACGTCGGCTCCGGCACCACGCCTGAGAGAAGCAAGGTCTAGACCTGATAAATCTGTATGAGGTTGCCGCAGGTATCATCAAAAACGGCGGCAGTTACCGGTCCCTCTGCTGTTGGCTCCGTACTAAACGCCACACCCAGTGCCTTCATTCTTTCGTACTCTGCCTTAACATCATCGACAGCAAAAGCCGTTAATGGTATGCCTTGCTCAAAGATGGCCTTTTGAAATATTTTTGCAGCGGGGTTCTCATTTGGCTCCAGCAGCAGCTCAATGCCATCTGGGTCTTCAGGCGAGACAACTGTTAAGAATTTAAATTCCCCAACCGGAATATCGATCTTTTTAACAAATCCCAACACTTCCGTGTAGAACCTCAGGGCCTTGTCCTGGTCGTCAACAAGTACGCTGGTCAACTTAATTTTCATACGACAACGTTCCTTCACTTTGCATGTAATTACGGGCTTGACTAGACGAATCTCGATCAGCTTAACATGCCTGGGTTCGAGGTCCGGTGACGCGCGAGTATAGGTACCCGGAAAACTTCGGCCAATGGTCATTTTCTTACTGCTGCCACCGGTAGTGTTACACTTTCCGCATTGCCAATCGAGGATTCTGCGATACTCGCAGCACAGTGGCCAGGAGAGGATCCGGTAATGTCGTCGCCCGACTCTACTTCAATTGACCCGGCTCTGGACGAGCATGTTGCCGAAGCTACGCATACCCAGCCCCACCAATTTGGCTTTTATACTCGCGCCTTGCACGCAGGGTCTCGCCCGGACGCAGCCACGGGCGCGCGAGCGATTCCTATTTACCAAACGACCTCATATGTGTTCGACGACTCGGCACACGCGGCGGCGCTGTTTGGTCTGCAGCAGTATGGCAATATCTACAGCCGGATCATGAATCCCACGACGGCCGCGTTTGAGGAGCGTATCGCCTCGCTAGAGGGAGGGGTTGGCGCGGTAGCGACGTCGTCCGGCCATGCCGCGCAGTTCCTGATCTTCACCAGTCTGCTTGGTCCGGGTGATCAAGTTGTGTCGTCGCGCACGCTGTACGGTGGCAGCTACACCCAGCTCGATGTGACACTGCGGAGATGGGGCGTTGATACAGTCTTTGTCGACGCATCCGATCCTGAGAATTACCGGCGCGCGATCACCCCTCGAACCCGTTTGTTGTTTGGCGAAACCATCGGAAATCCTCGGCTTGACGTGCTGGACATCGAGGCGGTCGCCGCCATCGCCTCTAGTGCAGGAATTCCGCTGGTCGTCGATAACACGTTCGCCACGCCTGCGCTTTGCCGGCCGATCGAACACGGCGCCACGCTCGTCGTGGAGTCGGCCACTAAGTTCATCGGCGGTCATGGCACGTCTATCGGCGGCGTGCTCATCGACTCTGGAGACTTCAACTGGGACAACGGCAACTTCAGCCAGGTGGTCGATCCGTCGCCGGCCTACCACGGTATCCGCTTCTACGAGACATTCGGACAATTCGCCTTTTTGATGAAGGTACGTACCGAGAGCCTTCGCGATCAGGGATCGTCGCTAAGCCCATTCAACTCGTTCCTCTTCCTGCAGGGACTCGAAACATTGCCGCTCCGCATGGAACGCCACTCGAGGAACGCTCAGGCCGTTGCAGAGTTTCTGGAGGCGCATGAGGCGGTGAGCTGGGTGAGCTATCCGGGCCTACAATCCAGCGCCTCGCATAGTCTTGCACGGCGATACTTGCCGGGCGGTTGCGGTGGCATACTTGCGTTCGGCATTAAAGGTGGACTCGCTGCCGGCCGCCAATTTATCGATAGCCTGAACCTGGTCTCGCATCTGGCGAATGTTGGCGATACCAAGAGCCTGGCGATTCACCCCGCCAGTACCACGCATCAACAGTTGTCGGAACAAGACAGGTCGGCGGCCGGGATCGGCGACGACTTAATCCGTCTCTCAGTCGGGCTTGAGGATTTTGATGACATACGCTGGGATCTTGACCAGGCACTGCAGTGCGCGCAAAAGGCGGTCCGCTCATGAGCGTTAGCGAGCGCACGGCAGCCATCGCGCCGTGGCGCGCGGATCAGCGTACAGCTGAACGCGATGAGCAGACGCTCGGATTGGCTGGAGCTGCCGAGATTCGCTCACTGCTGACCAAGGCGCGCACCGTTGCCATGGTCGGTCTATCTGCCGACGCCCTGCGTCCGAGCTACTTCGTCGCGGTGTACCTCCAAGCGGTTGGATACACCGTTTATCCAGTCAATCCTCGGTATGCCGGTGAGACTATTCTCGGACGCCCGGTATTCGCATCGCTACGAGATATCCCAGACCACATTGACATAGTCGACATTTTCAGACGGCCGGCCGACGTCCCTGGCGTTGTGGATGAGGCAGCCGCGATTGGCGCCGGAGCGGTATGGATGCAGCTCACCGTGATAAACGAAGACGGTGCGCGGCGTGCGCGGGCCGCAGGAATGACCGTGGTGATGGACAGATGTATGAAGGTGGAACACGGCCGCCACCTGGGACAGATGCACGCACTGGGCTTCACCACAGGAATAATCTCGGCTCGGCGCAAACCGCAGCAGTAGTGCGAGCGGCATGCCAGGTTTCGACTTGGCCGTTATGCTCTTGCTAAGTATCCTTCCGAGTATATGACCAAGCTTCGCGTGCGTGCGCGGAGCGGGGTTGGCAAGGTGCCCTACGCGACATATGTGGCGCACGGTAGGGCACCTGGCCTGCTCCAATCGATTCCCAACCCGCTGGCTTTCAAAGTCCGCGCTGCCTGGAGCGAGTGCGAAGGTGTCCGAACATTTCAGTAGTAACGCACCTGCGCTTGACTACGGGCAACAACCTGTACGTGACTATGCAGCATAGTCCAAGGCGAGTTGTGGCTTGAACCCGCTAAACGACCAAGCGATTCTCCAGGTCGCACGGCGAATCCTGAATATTACCGAGCTCCGACCAGGACAAACGGAGGCCATCGAAGCCCTTCTAAAGGGCAGCGACGTCCTTGCCGTGATGCCAACGGGCTGGGGCAAGTCCGCCATCTACCAGCTTGCCGCGCAGTTCCTCGATGGTCCAGTGGTCGTAGTGTCACCACTCATCGCGCTGGAACTCGACCAGATGGCGATGATCGAAGGCGAGCATGCTGGGCGTGCGGTTACCATACATTCCCTGCAGAGCGCCGGGGAGAGACGTACTGCCCTCGATAACCTTGAAGAGGACGGTTTAGTCTTTGTTTTTCTCGCGCCCGAACAGCTGACAAACCCCGAGACGCTCGAACGTCTCAAGCGCCATCGGCCCGCGCTGTTTGTCGTCGATGAGGCGCATTGTATCTCGGATTGGGGTCATGACTTCAGGCCGGACTATCTTGCGCTCGGCATCGTCGTCACTGACCTCGGTCATCCACCCGTCCTTGCCCTAACTGCTACCGCCTCTCCTCCTGTTCGCGAAGAGATTGTCGCGCGACTGAGCTTGCGCGAGCCGACGATTATAGTTCGAGGCTTCGACCGTCCCAACATTTGGCTTGGTGTCGAGCTGTTCAATGATGAACGAACGAAGCGAGAGGCAGTGCTCCAGTTCATCGACACCGCGGCCCGACCGGGAATCGTCTACGTCGCAACGCGTCAGCATACCGACGAGATTGCCGATGCCATGCGCAAACGGGGGCTGCCTGCCGCTGCGTATCACGCCGGCATGTCGCGCGATCGGCGAGATAGCGCACAGCAGCAATTTATGGATGGTTCGGCCGAGATCATCGTTGCTACTATTGCGTTCGGCATGGGGATCGACCATCAGAACGTCCGCTTTGTGGCGCATTATGACATTCCGGCTTCAGTCGACGCCTATTACCAGGAAATCGGACGAGCCGGAAGGGATGGCAAACGGTCGGAAGCCCGCCTCTTTTATAGCCCCAACGACCTGTCCCTGCAACGCTTTCTCTCCGGCGGCCCGCACATCGATCTGAAAGCCATAGAGTCGTTGACCCGAGACCTGGTACGTGCAAAACAGCCAACCGATCTGAAAGCGCTACCGACGCGCACGCGGCTTTCAGCGCCAAAACTTCGTGGCGCCGTCGCTCGCCTCGAGGCTATCGGAGCGATCGAGTGGCCAACTTCGGGAACCCTTGCCATGCGGCATGATGCGCCCTCGATCGAGGCGATCCTCGCCGAGTTGGAGACGCAGGCCGAGCGGAGGCGCCGGCTGGAGCTGTCACGTGTAGAGATGATGCGGCGATTCGCCGAGCTGCAGGGCTGTCGCCGCAAATTCATCCTGAATTACTTTGGCGAGGACTTCGAAGCACCATGCAATGCCTGCGACAATTGCCAGGCCGGTAAGGTCGCACGGGGCAGCGACGGGGCCGCCCCGTTTCCCCTAGCAAGTGAGGTTGAACACCCCGCGTTCGGTCGCGGTCTCGTCCAGCACTACGAGGACGGCGCGATCACCATCCTGTTCAACGATGCTGGATATAAGGTCTTTGATCTCAAGTCGGTACTTGACCGGCAGCTACTGCGATCGGTGCCAAACAGCGGAATGTAGGTACGATCTCCCGTTCAGCCGCCGACCGATGTCAACTTGAACTTGGCTTTTGTCACCACGGTACTGCCGTTCAGGCTGCAGCGGACGGTCGCGGTCCCAGCCTTATTCTTCGTGACCTGTTCGTGCCAGACCCACTCAGAGATGCCACCTTTGGGCACGTGCACCGCTTTGCCGACGTGTTTTGCGAAGCCTTGCGCTGCTTTCCCATTGGCATACACCACCGTGGCGGAGCAGGTCGCTCCCGGTGACGTCTTCACCGCGAGAACTGCGGAGCTGTCGTACGGAATAACGGTTGGAGCGAACGCCACTTTGACCGTCAACTTTGCCGCGGCGTGAACCGGAGTGAACAAGCCAACCAGGCAAGTTGCCGAAAGAACGCCAGCGGCCAGGGTCCGTTGTGCCAGATACTGCATCCTGTACTCCCTTAGAATCGTGTCATGAAACCCTTCGCATAGTATCAGACAGGAAACTAAGTGTCAGGCGACAGGCCCCTAAAGATAGCTTATGAGCACGTCAATTGGGCGTAAAAGGACCAATGCCTTTGCCTGCCCGGACTATGCGTCAACCTGCCTCTCGCCGGCGATTGCCGGCTGTGAACTTTACAAGCGCTCCCGCCGATATCGCTCGATGAGTGTGTTTGTAGAGCTGTCGTGTAACAACTGGGGCGACTCCCTTGCTTCCATCTCTGGAATGATGCGGAGCGCCAATGCTTTGCCAAGCTCCACACCCCACTGGTCGAAGGAGTTGATCCGCCAGATCGTTCCTTGCACAAACACTTTGTGCTCGTACATTGCGATGAGGCTGCCCAGTATGGCCGGCGTCAGGCGCTTCGCCAGAATGGTGTTGGTGGGCCTGTTACCTTCGAAGGTACGGTGCGGCACCTGGTATTGGGGTATCCCTTCCGATGCGGCTTCCTCGCCGGTCTTGCCGAAGGCGAGCGCCTCTGTCTGCGCAAACATGTTTGCCATGAGCAGATCGTGGTGCCGGCCGAGCGGATTCAATGTCTGACTGAAACCAATGAAGTCGCATGGAATCAATTTCGTGCCTTGATGGATCAATTGAAAATAGGCATGTTGCCCGTTGGTGCCGGGCGTACCCCAAACTATCGGCCCAGTTTGGTAGCCCACCACGTTTCCGTCGAAGTCGACGTGCTTGCCATTACTTTCCATGTCGAGTTGCTGAAGGTAGGCACTAAACCGCCCTAAGTAGTGGTCGTACGGGAGCACGGCAAGCGTTTGGGCATCAAAGAAGTCGTCGTACCATAGTCCTACGAGCGCTGCTAGCACAGGAAGGTTCCGTTCAAACGGCGTAGTGCGGAAATGTTCGTCCATCTCGTGGTAACCGGAGAGCATCTGGCGAAAATTATCCGGCCCGATTGCAACCATAAGGGACAGGCCAATTGCAGATGGGAGCGAATAGCGCCCGCCAACCCAGTCCCAGAACTCGAACATGTTTTCCGTATCGATTCCGAATTTTTTCACTTCAGTCGCGTTGGTGGAAACTGCGACAAAGTGCTTGGCTACCGCGGCGTCGTCGCGCAGCGACCGCAACACCCACTCGCGGGCCGAGTGAGCATTAGTGAGCGTTTCCAGGGTGGTAAACGTCTTCGATGAGACGATGAAAAGTGTTTCGGCCGGGTCGAGATCGCGCGTTGCTTCGACGAAGTCCGTGCTGTCCACGTTCGAGACGAAGCGCACAGTCAGATCGCGGTCGCTATAGTAGCGTAATGCGTCATATGCCATAGCTGGGCCAAGGTCGGACCCGCCAATGCCAATATTGATGACATTACGGACGCGCATGCCGGTATAGCCCCGCCAAGTCCCACTACGAACCTTCTCCGAGAAAGCCGCCATCTTGTCGAGAACAGCATGGACCTCCGGCACGACGTTCTTGCCGTCGACGAGAATCGTGGCGCCGCGCGGCGCGCGAAGCGCCACGTGCAGCACGGCGCGCTGCTCCGTGAAATTGATCTTATCGCCGTTGAACATTGCCTCGATACGTGCTCCCAGCCCCGATTGCTCGGCAAGCTGCAGCAGTAGTCGCAAAGTCTCGCCGGTAATGCGGTTCTTCGAGTAGTCGAGATAGAGTCCGGCGCCCTCCGCCACCATGCGATTCCCGCGCTCTGGGTCCTCAGCGAAGAGTGTGCGCAAATGCACATCTCGCACCTGCTGATAGTGATCCTCGAGTGCCCTCCAGCTGGGACTCTGCGTCAGTGCCGAGGAACGTCCGGCCATCTACGCGTTCTCCTTCTCTGCGCTTCGAGCGGCAGTCGACCTGGGATTTGTATCCCGCTGCTTAGAGCATAACGCTCCGGCTGTTGCGCGGGGTGCTCGAGGAAGATCGCCCCTTCAGGACCCAATTCGCACGCCCGTTGAGAGTGGACGGACGGACCTGGCCAGTCGGCGATTGCGCGGTCAGGCCCGCCGCGGGGGCATGCTATGCAGCCACGTCGAGCAAATACCGTACGAACCAGTCGGCCGCGAGGCGAGCAACCCTATCGAGCGCGCCAGGCTCCTCGAAAAGATGCGTGGCGCCGGGAATAACGACCAACTCAGTATGTGCACGCATCTGAGCCTGGGCCTGTTGGTTGAGCTCAAGCACGGTCGGGTCCGCGCCTCCGACTATCAGCAGCGTGGGCGCCTGCACGATCCCCAGGGCTGACCCTGCCATATCCGGCCGCCCACCGCGCGAGACTACTGCGCCAACGTCATCGGCCATGCTCGCCGCGGCAACCAAGGCCGCCGCCGCGCCCGTACTGGCGCCGAAATAGCCGATCCGTGGCCGGCCATAACCCCATTCCCCTAGCAGCCAAGCGGTAGCGTGCTCGAGCCGCCTGGCGAGCAGCGCAATATCGAAGCGGAATTGAGCTGTCCGGCGGTCGGCCGCGTCTTCTTCCGGCGTCAGCAGATCGAATAAAAGGGTACCCAGCCCGGCTGCGCGAATAGTCTCTGCAACGAGGATGTTTCGGGGACTTTGGCGACTGCTTCCGCTTCCATGGGCAAACACGATGACGCTCGTCGCACCGGCAGGTAAGTCCAGAGTACCGTCCAGCACGCGGTCGCCAACGGGTATCCTAACATCGCGCCGAATGGCTCCGACTGCGGAATCTGCGTCCACTGCCTCGCATATCCCTATATATTTGATGGTTCGAGCTTAGACTGCCGAGGGGAATGCCTCCGGAGCTTCCTCGCCTGGTTCCCAATGCACCCCTAGATCTAGCGGAATAACCGCGCTCGTCGCGTCGAAATGGACAACCGCATCGAACTGATCGGCGAGCGTGGCGTTGAAATAGTGGCTGATCCGCTCAGTATGTGGCCTGTACACAACGCCTATCGCACGTTCCAGTCGTCGATCGCGCAATACCTCGGCCACATCCGCGGAGCGAATCGGCAGCATGAAGTTGGGCAAGTCGACGTAATGGAGCAACATTTCAAAGCTACCACTCATGGCCGGCCGCACTGCCATTTTCTGCGGCGGCTCATCCCAGTGCGGAGCCGCGGTCACGGTGCCGCTGAAGGTCGAGAAGCCAATCAACACGGCATCCTGTCCATGTTGCTCCCGCACGAGTTGGCCAAGGTTCAACTCGCCTTCTATGCCCATGTCCGTCGCGCGTGCGTCGCCTATGTGCGAATTGTGCGCCCACACCACGATTTTCGCCTGCCGATGCCCTCGAGAAAGATGCTTGCGTAACTCTTCAAGCGTATCCGCCATGTGCTTGTCTCTTAGGTTCCAAGATGAGACACGAGCGGAGAACATGGAGCGATAGTATGCTTCGGCATCTCTCGCAAGACGGGCATTTTGCTCGGCATCAAAGAAGTCCTCTTCCGCGATCGTTCCATCTCGACGCGCGAGCTCGCCCGCATGCACCTGTAAGTCTTGGAGCTGGCGCACGACTTCCTTTTCACATGACTGTGTCAGGCCAAATGATGCCAGTTGCCCATAGACCCTACTGTCGTAGCCATAATGGTCGAAGCAAGAATATCGCTCTCGGGCGCGGTTAGCTGCCTCGGGATCGACGCGATCGAGGTACTCGAGCACGACCTGGATGGAGGTGTGCAGACTGTACAGGTCGAGTCCGTAGAAGCCGGCCTTCCTTGCACCGGACGGAAGTGTATCGTTGTACGACCGCATCCATGTTACGAAGTCACGTACCTCAGTGTTTCGCCACATCCAGGTAGGAAATCGCGTAAACCCTGTGAGCGCGGAAGAAGCATCTTGATCGGAGCTGGCTCCCTGCACGAATCGGTTGACACGGTACGCATCCGGCCAATCTGCCTCCACGGCAACTGCCGTGAATTCCTTCTCCGTAATCAAGCGACGGGTAATTTCCGCCCGAGTTCGATAGAATTCAGCGGTGCCATGGCTGGCCTCCCCGAGTAACTCGAAGTCGGCGTCTTCAATCATGTCGAGCAATGGATCGTAATCGCTTATTTCGCCACGTAGCGGCACCG
>JAQBPC010000620.1 GCA_028287725.1 Chloroflexota bacterium
TACATCGGCCCCAGCACGGCGAGCTGGTGAATGTCGCTGCTGATCACGTCGGGCGGCATGCCGGCGGCGAGCATGGCCTCCGCGGACGTGTAGCTGAAACTCCCGGTGCCGTGGCCGAGGTCGAGGATCACGCCTTGCTCCCAGAGGGTGCGCATGAATGGGTGGACGACGCTCTCGCTATCGATGAGGCGGTTTGGCTGGCCGGTGCAGCAATGGGTGAGAATATCGCCTGGCCGCAGAAACGCGGCGATGTCCGACAACTCCGGCGGCGCCAGGCCGATGTGTACCATCAGGGGCAGTCCGACCCGTTCGGCCAGGCTGCGCGCTCGGCGCAGCGGCTCCACGCCATTGCCGCGGGTGGTGTCGCGGTCGACGCGCGCCTTGATCCCAAGGATCACGTCGCGATTCGCCTCCACCACCACGGCGCCGATCTCTTCATCACAGTAGTCGAGGTTGCCCAGCTCACCGGTGCGGGCGATCAGGCCAATCGTGGAGATATTCAGCAGCGCGAACAACCGCGCCCGACTGGCTTCCACCGCATAGCGCCGGAAGCCAGGGAAGCTGAAGGCGCCGGCACTGCCGACGTCCAGCCAGGTGGTGACGCCGCTGCGCGCCGCGACCGGATCGGCCTCGACACCCCAATAGGTTGCGCCCCAGTAGCAGTGCGTGTGCAGGTCGATCAGCCCCGGCGTGACGTACTGGCCCTGAGCGTCGACGACTTCCGCCGCGTTCTCGGCCGGGAGATCGGGCGCCACCTCCGCGACCACTCCATTGACCACCGCGACGTCGAATGTGCCGCGCCTGTTGCTTGTCGGGTCGATCAGCTCGCCCCCGCGAATCAAGAGATCGTAGTTCACGCCTGTCACCTACTCCTCATCCCAAATCGTATAGGCGGTGTACCCTGCCGTCACGCCGCCGTCCACCACCATCACGCTGCCGGTGGTAAAGCCGGCGTCGGGCCCTGCCAGGTAGAGGGCGGCGCCGGCGATGTCGTCTGGCCGGCCGAGGCGGCCGATGGGGTACAGCCCCACCAGGCGATCGTGGATCGCGGGGTCGCGCTCCAGCATCGGCGTCCAGGCCTCGGTGACGATGGTGCCGGGGCAGATCACGTTGATGCGAATCCCACGCGTGCCGTAGCGGGTGGCCATGGAGCGGCTCATGCCGATCAGACCGGCCTTGGCGGCGCTGTATACATGCTCCGCTCCGAAACCGGCGAGGCCATTCACCGAGCTGATGTTGATAATGCTGCCGCCGCGCCGCTCGATCATGCTGGGCAGGACTGCCTGCATCAGCAGCCATGGCCCCTTGAGGCAGACATTGATTAATGGGTCCCAGTCGTTGTTGAGCACGTGCCGAATCGGCGGCAGCGCGTTATTCACCAGGATGTCGATCGGTCCGAACGCCGCCTCGGTGGAGGCCACCAGGGCGGCCACCTCGTCGTCGCGTGATACGTCGGCGTGCATGTAGCGTATGCTGCCGACCTCCGCCGCGATGGCGTCCGCCGTGGCGTTGCCGGCCGCATCATCCACGTCGTCGATGACGACGTGCGCTCCTTCACGCGCATAGCGCGCGGCAATCGCCTTGCCGACGCCGCGAGCGGCTCCGGTGATCAGCGCGACCTTACCGTCAAGCAGTCCTGACATGTTTCTCCTCTGGACGAGCCCCTGGCTCGAATATTATGCGCAGACTTCCCGCGCTACCGCGCACACGCGGTCCAGCAGGACATCCACCTCGTCTTGCTCCACCGTCATTGGATTCACGTAGAAGCCGCCGGCGACCTCGGAGGCGCCTACCTCGATCGAGGGCTGCCCGGCCTGGAGTAACGCCACTGCCCGCGCGCCGCGGGCGGCGCCATCGGGATCCGTGAACCGCACGTGGGCGCGGGCCACGAGCTGGCCTGCCTCATTAGGGAACCGGCGTTCCACCTGGATTTCAGGCCCGGACAAGCGCATGGCCAGCTGTGCCACCAGCTGCTCCGCCCAGCGCGTGCGCGCGTCCTCATCGCGGCCCATGTACCACTCCACGGCCGCGCACAGTCCTACCAGCTCTTCCTTCCCCACTTTCAACGGGCGCCCAATGCCGTGATGGGGCGCGCCGACCAGCGCGCAGGCCTCGATCAGATCGCGCCGCCCCAGGATCAGCCCGCTGGATTGCGGTCCGCAAAGGTCTTTGCCGCCGCTGAAGATCACCAGGTCGGCGCCCATACCGGTGAAGCGCCACAGGTTCTCGCGCGGCGGCAGCTGTGCCGCGGCGTCGACGATCACCGGCACGCCGGCCCGGTGGGCCATCTCGATTACTTGCTCAAGCGGCAAGGCGCCCGGCGAGGTCCACCCTCCCACCGTGTAGAGCACCGCGGCCGTCCCCTCCGTCAGCGCGTGCGGCAGCTCCCACTCCGCCGCCGGAATGACCTCGTTGGGGAAGCCGATTTCCACCAGCTCGACGGGGAGGGTGCGAACAGCGTAATCATACGGATTGCGGTGGGCGCGATAGGTCACCACCCGGGTGGGCATACCGCGTGGGTCCGGCAGTTGCCGTGCCAGGGCCGGATTCGTGCCGGCCATGCATGCCGCGGTCGCGACAAACAGGCTGGCCGCGGCGCCGCAGCTGACATAGCACGCCTCGTTGTGCGTCAGGGCGGCGATGCGGGTCCCAACCCGCACTTGCAGCTCGTCGATTTCCACGAAGTGCAGGGCAGCGTCACGCATCGCATCGATCACCACGCGCGGCATGCGCGAGCCGCCGAGCCGCGTATAGCTGCCGGCCGCGTTGATAAAGGTACGGACACCGAGGGAATCATAGATCGAGGTACCAGATGCTACCGTGTCTACGGCGGAAGCGCCCATCCCGTCATCACCTTGTCTAGCGCCATCGCTGGCGCCCACTAAAGCCGGCTCCTGCTCATCTCGTTAGCGGAACGCCGGAAACACCTCATCGGCAAAAAGGCGGAGGCCCTCCAGGTCGAAGGGTGCACCCGCGCCCATGATCCAGTGCGTGATGCCGAGGTCGGCATAGCGCCGGATTTGAGCCTGGACCGCTTCCGGCGAGCCGATCAGCCAGCTGCCGCGCTCTGCCTCGAGATCCATGCCCAAGCGGCCGGTGATTTCCCGCGCCTTTGCCTCGGCAGCCTCGTTGGTCGGCGCGATCACGAGCTGCGGCGGATGCACCGTCAGCTCGATCTCGGAGGGCTCGCGACCGATCTCGGCGCACGACGCGCGCAGCGTCTCAATGGCATCGGCAATAGATTCCGGCGTGCCGATGCCGTTCCAGATGTCGGCGTGTTTGGCCGTGAGGCCCAGAGTTCGCCTGCCCATGCCGCCGATCATGATTGGTGGGTACGGCTGCTGCAGCGGCTTGGGCTCGCACGGGGCGTCCGCGATCGTGTAATACTGGCCCTGGTAGGTGGTTCGATCCTGCGTCCACAGCATCTTGACGATCTCGAGCGTCTCCTCGAGGCGACTCAGTCGCTCGCCGCGTGATGGGAATGGCAGCCCGTAGGCCCGGAACTCGGGTTCAGCCCAAGCCGAGCCAAGTGCGAACTGCAGCCGGCCGCCGCTGATCAGATCGACCATAGCGGCGCTCTTGGCCAGGGTGGCGGGATCGCGATATAGCACGCCATTCACCAGCGCGCCCACCCCGATTCGGCTGGTGCATGCGGCCATGGCGCTGAGGGTCGTCCAGGTTTCGAAGCAGGGGTCCGCCAGGTCGCCGGCGGGGGCCAGCATATGGTCGAAGTTCCAGACCGTGTCGAATCCGAGCTCCTCGACAGCTCGCACGGCCTGCAAGTACTCCGGCCAGGTGGTGCCCCGTGGCTGAAGCTGAACGCCGAACCGCAAGGGTCGCGTAGCCAGGACCGTCATGGTCTCCGTCCTCCCGGCTCGTCATCCGAGCACATAGACTTATGCAGGCGTCACCGGAAACAGCGTTCCAGGCCAGCGTCGTATCTCTCGGTAAATTGTAACGGATTCTCTTGAGACACCAGAGCCGAGGGCGGGATTAGCTCCGCATTCGTGGGCCGTCGGTTGGCCGTTACAGCCTGGTCTGGGTTATTCCCAAACGGTGTCATGCACATTACGTGGCCGCTGGCGCTCGAGCACCGCGACGGGCAGACTCGAGCCTATGGTCATCACAGATCAGCCGCGCGAACAGTCCGTGCCATGCACCGAGCGACCTGCGCGAGATGATCAATGGACTCTTTAGCTACACGGCGGAAGGCTGCCGTTGGCGTGCGCTGCCGTGTGACTTTCCCGCTTAGCCCACCGTGTGCTACTACTTTGATAAAGGGCCACGCGACGGCACTTGGGAGCTGATCGACGCTCCGCCTCACCGCGCCGTGCGGGAGGAGGCAGGGCGCTTCCCGGAACCGTGTGCCGGCATCATGGACAGCCAGAGCATCCAGATCGCGGAGGTAGGCGACATCCATGGCAATGATGCCGGCAAGCACATCATGGGGCCGGGGTCGCGTTGGTAAGCGGGCCGGCGGCGCACACCCGAAATTGGTGTATGTGGATGGTGGCTATAGTCGGGACGACCGGCACATCCGGGCCAACACGGAGATCACGCTGGAGCTAGTCCGCAGACCTACGGATGCGAATACGCGGGAGATGCTTTCGAAACTATGAGGATGCTAGATGAACATGCGGCTCCACCGGCGTCAGGTAACGCCGAGGGATCGCTTGAAGCAGCAACTGCCCGGCTGGCACGCCTGATCTGCATCCATGCTCCTTATGACGGTACCTTTAGCCAGCGCATCCCCGGTATGCACGTCGGTCGCTTTTCACGAATGGGCGACGACACCGTGAAAAGCTTCTACTCGCCCTCGTTATCAATCGTTGCGCAAGGGGCAAAGTCCGTCACGGTGGGGCAGGAGGTCTATCAGTTCGACAGGTCGCATCTGCTCATGCTCCCGGTTGCCCTACCGGTTACTCTCCAGACCACTCAGGCCAGCCATGCCGAACCGTTCCTCAGTGTGAGGCTGGAGCTCGACCCACATAGGTTTGCCGAGTTGGTCCTGAAAGTGTATCCCCAGGGCCTGCCTCCCGTTCGTCAGTGGAGCGCGGGGTATGTCACGTGCGCCGACGCGAGCATGGTCAACGCGGC
>JAQBPC010000638.1 GCA_028287725.1 Chloroflexota bacterium
CCCTGCCGTGCCGACCTCCACGGTCTCGCCTCCGAGAAAGTGCGCGAGGTCGGTCAGAGCACGTGCTACGCCGTCGAGCAGCGCATCGTCGATACATACCTCTGGCTCGAGATACGTCGCCCGGAGCAGAAGCCGCTTTGTCGCACGATCCATCTTCGGATCTACCCTGCCGACCAGCCGGCCATTGTGCAAGATGGACAGGCAGTAGTAACCGTACTTCCGCTTCGCGGCTACAACATAGGCCTCGAAGCATACATCGAAGTTGAAGAGCGTCCGCGTCCGCTCGCGGTCCCAGATCAAGCTGTCAAACGGTGAGAGGAGCGTGGTATGGCTGGGCCGTTCCCCGGCACGAAGCCGCTGTAGGTAGGGGAGAAGGCTGGTGGCGACGAAGGCCGGCCCCGCCAGCCCATCGACGTTTGCCGGTACCAGCACACCTTCGGTTACCAGTGCCTGGAGCATCGCGAGCGCAGCCGCCTTGCGACTCGTGCCACGCGTGATTGCCGGCCGCACCGCGTGGTATTCCCACAGCCAGCCAGGAAGGATCACGCCGAGCGCCTCGACCGCATGCCGGGCAAAGAACATCAGGCGTTCCTCGGGATCCGGCAAGTTAGCATCGTCCGGCGCATTGCCGTTGAAGGCCTCGGCCAACACGCGCTCACGCAGGTCATACACCTTCTGACCGCCGCGCCGGCTGTGAACCATGAGCTCACCCATGTCCCAGAGGATTTCCAGCGCTCGCCTGCTCGGCTTTGGACCATGCCAGTCCCACGGGCCGGTGCGCTGGGCATCCTCAGGCTTCATGAAGTCCGCGGAAGCCAGCGGCCCACGTTCCCGAACGGCGGCTAAGGTTGCGACTATCGCCTCGGGGTTCGCCTCCAACCACGCGCGGTTGGAATTCCACATCTCTTGCGCTGCGCGGAGCATGCGCGGGCGATAGTAACGGTAGTTGTGCATGGGGACAAGCAGCGCGACGGGCGCCATGCACTCGCACAGCAGCCGCTGCGGATACAGCATCGCGTCGAGCAAGGCAGGGTCGTATGCTCCGCGCCGGCTCCAGAGGACGAGATACTGCGATCGCTCCACCACCGTGATGGTGTCGATCTGCAGCACGCCCAGCCGGTCAATGGTCCGGAGAATAGTCTCCGTAGTGGTGGGTCCCGCTGGCGGCGACGCCAGTGCCTGCGCTTCCACTGCAAGGGCGCGCGCCTCGTCGATGGTCAGTTGCAGCGGGCGGGTCTCAGCCATCAGGCGCGATTGCCTATCCCCGATTCCACAACTGTGCTTGCTTGATGGTTGGTTTGTGCTTGACGGCCCGATCAAGATCGATGTCCGCCAGATCGGCGAGCGCGCAAGCATTCCAAATAACGTTGTAGAGTTCCTGACCCAATCGCGACTTGATTGCCGCAACATCGCCGGCGCCGGCCTCGTTAAGGTTGAGCACCTCGCGTGCTACCTGGCCAACCTCGGAAATAAGGAAGGCAAGTTGCTGTTCGAGCGATGTACTTGATTGCTCAGGCGAGGGCTTCATGTCCTGAATCTGCAACTTGATGCCGGCGATTGTATCCATTCATACCGTCCGTTCTTATGCAGCCCTCGCGCGCAAAGTCGCGATTTCCACTATACACCCGAATTATACTGATCGATCACTGACATTTCCGGTCAGGAATAGGCGCAAATTTCTGATTCTGGTCCGTGCGCTGAACGTTTCGGGTGCGGTACACTCGTCTGCGCATATGTACGACCGCGAAGAAATCATCGTCCGCCCACCCGGCGCGCGCCCGTTGCGTGAGCGCCTGCTTACCGCCGCCTTCATCGCGATTCGGGCGATCGCGTCGCGGCTGCAGCGTACGCCAACCATTACTGGCGATCCGCGTCGCATCCTGGTGATCAAGCCTTGTTGCCTTGGCGACGTCTTGATGACGACCCCGGTGCTTGCCGCGCTTCGCCTGCGCTACCCACACAGCACCATTCACTACGCGGTTGGGCGTCACGCCAGGCCCGCGATTGCCGGTCACCCGGACGTCGCTGCGCTGATCGATGCCGGCGAGGGCGCGGCACGCACGAAACGCTCGATCCTTGCCCTGTTGCGCCGCATGCGCAACGGCCGCTACGATATGTGTCTTGTGCTCGAGCGGTCACCGTTGTTCGCCGTTCTGCCATTGCTCGCGGGCATTCCCGTGCGTGCCGGCATCGATAGCGGAGGTCGTGGCTTTGCCTTGAACGTGCGTGTGCCATGGGACGAGTCACTGCACGAGGCGGACCTCTATCTGAGTGTGGCCGGCGCCCTCGATTGCCCCACGGACGGCCATCACCTGCGCTTTGTGCCGGACGCATCGGCACGCATGGCGGCAGATGACCTGATGCACCGGCACAGCCTCGGCGGTCGCATCGTTGCCATCGCCCCCGGCGGCGGTACCAATCCGGGCATGGATCTTCCCGAGAAGCGCTGGCCGCCCGAACGCTTTGCGGCGCTCGCCGACCGCTTGGTGCAGGAGGAGGGCGTTACGGTCGCGATCATTGGCGGGCCGCTGGACCGTCCAGTTTGCGACGCGATGCGCGCCGCCATGCACGCCCCGTGTGTCGACCTTTCCGGTGACACACCGTTTGCCGAACGCGCGGCTTTTCTCCAACGTTGCGCTCTGTTCGTCGGTAACGACTCGGGGCCGATGCATCTTGCCGTTGCTGCCGGCTGTCCGGTCGTGGCGATTTTTGGACCAACCGACGTGGGCCTGTACGGTCCCTATCATGCCCGCGCGATCACGGTGCGTCGCGATATTCCGTGCAGTCCGTGCTTCGTCCATGGCCACTTTCCGCCGTGTCCAAACCATCATGCGTGCATGCGCGGGCTGCTCACTGATGAGGTCTTCGCTGCGTGTCGCGAGCTGTTGGTAGGATCAGCGGTATGACCAAGCAGGCGATCCGGCTCCAACTGCTCAGGCTCGCGGGTGCTGTTCTTTGCCGCCTGGCGCCGAAGGCGGATTTGCCTGCCACGCCCGCGCCCGCGATCCTGGTCATTCGCCCCGATCACCTCGGCGATGTCTTGCTCACCCTGCCCGCCATCGATCGGCTAGTCGGGGGAATACCAGGCGCTCGGATTACCGTAGCCGCGGGACCTTGGGGCAGCGCGGCATTCGGCACCCATCCCGATTATGAGGTGTTGGCGTGGCCATTTCCGGGCTTCAGCCGCGCACCTGCAGGAGGACTGCGGCCATACCTCCTTTTGCTCCGCTACGGCCTCAGCTTGCGGCGGTCCGGACGGTATCAGATGGCGCTGATCATGCGGCCAGACCATTGGTGGGGCGCATTGTTGGCGGCGGTCGCAGGCATTCCCGTGCGCATCGGCTACCGCACGCCGGAAACCGCGCCATTCCTCACCGACGCGCTGCCGCATGCTCCTGGGCGGCATGCCGTGGAAGACTCCTTGACCCTGGTCGGCGCCGCTTTGGCGCGCGCTCGTGTGCCGCACACGCGGGAAAGCAGCGCAGCGCTGGTATTGCCGCGCGTCTCTAGTGCGGCCGACGAGCAATCGTTGACGGAACTGCTGAACGCTGCAGGCGTTGGACGGGAACCCCTGATCGTGCTGCATCCGGGCTCCGGCTCGCCGCTAAAATCCTGGCCGACGGACCACTTCGCTAAGGTCGGGGCGGAGTTAGCGGAGGCGACGGAGGCACGGCTCGTGGTCACCGGCTCAGCCGCCGAAGCGCCCCTCGCGAGTGCGCTCTGCGCGGCGCTACCTGAGGGGACACTCAACCTAGCAGGCCGGCTGCAGTGGCCCATGCTCGAGGCGCTGCTCGCTCGCGCCTGCCTGGTGGTTGGCGTCGATAGTGGCCCTTTGCACCTGGCGGTTGCCGCCGGCACGCCCAGTGTTGCGTTGTTCGGGCCCGCGGACCCGGTCCAGTTTGGTCCGTGGGGCTCGCCTTCGATGCATCGCGTGGTCGCCGCGGATCTGCCATGCATCCCGTGCCGTCGTCTCGATGTATGCCGGCTGGAGCCCCAAGGGACGGAACCACCGCCCTGTATGCGGGCGATATCGACTGGCACGGTGGTCGCGGCCGCGCGTGCCGCTCTGGCCGAAGGGAGTCTGTGAGCTGAGCAAGTACATCAAGCGCAAGATCGTGCACTTCATCCAGGCGGTGCTGTTCGTACTTTTTACCGGCCTGGGTGCCGGCGCCCGTTTGCTCAAATGGGAGCGCGCGCTCGGGAAGCTCGATCCCTCCGAGGTGCACCGCATATTGGTCATCCGCCTGGACCTGCTTGGCGACATGGTCAACTCGATGCCGGCCGTGGCCGCGTTGCACGATCGCTTCCCCCATGCCCGCATTACCATGCTCACCATGCCGTACACGGCTGCCATTCCGCGCCAGTTCTCCTTTGTCGACGAGGTACTGACCCTCGATCCGAACATTGTGCGCTCACCACGCAATCTGCTCAGGCCCCAGACGTATATGACATTCCTGAAGATGGGTCTGCGTCTCCGGCGCGAGCGCTTTGACCTTTGTGTGAGCCTGTTTGGCCTCACGGCGAGTATCTTCGCCTTCGCCAGCGGCGCCCGACAGCGGATCGGCTATCTGCGCGAGAGCTATCCCTATATGTTCACGGACCCGATTCCCGGTCGCAGGTTCGATCGCCGGCAGCACGAGGTTCAATGGGACCTCGATCTCGCTGCCGCCGCGGGCGCATCCGGCGCCTTCCGGCACCCTTCGCTACGCGTGCTGCCGGAACCGGGTATCAGAGTCGCGGCACGTCTCGCGGAACTGGGTGTCTGTCCTGGTGACCGGGTGATTGGCATACACGGCGGCGCCATTAACGGCGCCGCGAAGCGCTGGCCGGCGATGCACTGGGCTGCGCTGGCCGACCGCCTGATTGGCGACCATGGCTGCAAGGTCATACTCACCGGATCCGCCAGCGAGCGACATATTAGTGACGACATTGTTGCCCGGATGTCGCATACCCCGATCGTGCTGACGGGTGAGACCGATATCGACGAGCTGCTGGAAGTTCTGGCGCGTTGCGACCTGGTGGTCAGCGGCGATAGTGGCCCGCTGCACCTGGCCGTGGCCCTGGGCCGGCCCACGGTCTCAATCTACGGGCCAACGGATCCTGCGATCTACGGACCAACTCCGAAACCAGGGCAAAAGGCAGTAATAATCCGCAGAGGACTTGCTTGCAGTCCGTGTTATAATCTGCTCGCAACTGCTGAGTGCCCGCACGGGCAGCCAGTCTGCATGATCGACGTAACCGTGGGCCAGGTACTTTCAGCCAGTCTTGAGTTGCTGGAGCATGTCAAGTGAACAGTCCGTTCCCTTACCTGGTGTTGCTCCCCGGGCTAATCTTCATCGTCGTCGGCCTCTGGTATTTGCGGCGCGCGAGGCTGCTGAACGACGGAACTGACATGGGAACCCGACTGGCGAAGGCTAACCGCTCGCTCGGCAACACGACCATGTTGTTTGGTGCGATGTTGGTCATTGTCGGTATCCCGATTATGATTGCCATACGCCAGCTTAATCCATAAGCGGCTGCAACAATGGGACATACTGTGAAGTTGGTGCCGAAGGTGGGACTCGAACCCACACGAGGTTGTCCTCAACGGTTTTTGAGACCGCCGCGTCTACCGTTCCGCCACTTCGGCCGGGGAGGTGTGCTCATTTAGCATAGGTCGCGCTGTCCAGCGCGTCAATGCCTGAGGCGCATACAGGCCGCGGCCTGGCGTCGATCGCACCTCGGCCCAGCCGCTAAATCACCGTCATAATGTTGCGTTCGCTCACGTTCGCGGAACCTCGAGCGTGTCGCGTCGACGGGTTACCGGATCTCGATAGAGGAGAGCCGCCGCGGCCCCCAGACGAAGAGAAGCAGCGCCACACCACCCGTGATTGCCAGGTCGATCGCAAAACCGATGCCGGTGAGGACGGGCGCGAATGTCGCGAGCTTGGCATAGGCGGTGCCCGCCATGGGCCCAATGGCAAGAAAGCCGGCTTCGAGCACACCAATCAGGCTGCCACCGATGAAGGAGAGCAGCCAGGCTTGCCAGGTCGAGACCTGCGTGATGTTGGTCCAGTCCAACCGGGGGAACAAAAGGCTAAGCACCATGCTCCAGCCGATCAGCGTGCCGGAAACCATGGCGGTGCCGATCGCGGCAAGGATCGCGAGGTCCGGCGGGAGGCGATCGCCGACGACGATCACGGCCACCAGCAGCTCGAACATCACCAGCAGCGGAATGTATATCGAGAGAAACTTGTCGCGCAGCACCGTGTAGCTGCTGACGGGCCAGGTACGCAGCAAAATGAAAGTTCGAGACTCGCGATTGAGAATGGTAAGGCTCAGAGGCGCCACGAGCGACGAGGTGAGGAAGTTTATACCGGCAATTGCCAGCATGAAGCGTAAACCGGCCGGTAGGTTTGCC
>JAQBPC010000702.1 GCA_028287725.1 Chloroflexota bacterium
GTATCCACGTATATCCGCGTAATCGCACGGGACGATACTAGCCACCTGTTCCAGGACCCGCTTATAGAGCTCACTGGGCTCCAAAACACTAGAAAGCACGGCGCCAACGTCGGCCATTGCCTGGGCCTCGCGTGCCCGCTCTTCGCGGAGCTGCGCCAGTTCCTCGGCGACGCGGCGAGCATGCTCCGCCTCACGTTGTGCTTGCTTCCGCTCAGTAATGTCACGGTCAATGCTCGAGGCCCCGATTATCCGCCCTGTATCGTCAATAACGGGCGAAACTGCAAGGGAAATGTCGATGGTGCTTCCAGTCTTTGCGACACGCACTGTCTCAAAGTTTGAAATGCGCTCACCTTCCTTAAGGCGCATCAATATATCCGCTATTTCGCGAGGCCGGTCAGGTGGCTCAAGAATGGCGGCCGGGCGGCCGATAGCTTCCGCGGCGGTATAGCCGAAAAGCCGTTCAGCACCCGCATTCCAGCTCTGGAGAATGCCGTCGAGGCTCGCGGTGGTGATCGCGTCCTCAGAGGAATCTACGATCGCCGCCAAGCGTGCGCGCTCCTCTCCAGCTCGTTTTTGCTCGGTAAAGTCGGTCGCTACACCGATCAAGCCACTTACGGCGCCATCCTTCCCGCGCAATAATGTATGGCGCGTCTCGATCACACGCCCGCCCACTTCCCGTACAGCCACCATGTCTTCGCCGGCGAAGGCACGCCGCACATCTGCCGCGATCTCAGGGAAGTCGCGTAGCACGTGCCAAATGGAGTCGCCAACGTGCATACCTGGCTCGAGATTGAAATGGCGTAAACCCGTGCCTTCGTATACAGTGAATATGCCGTTGGCATCCACCGCCCAGAGGATAAGTGGCACATTTGCTACCACGGTTCGGAGGCGCTCTTCGCTAGTCTGCAATGCTGCCTCCGTGAGCTTGCGATCGGTAATGTCGGTGACCATGGCCAACGATCCGGCGTAGCGACGTGACCTATCGAATATGGAGGTCATGGATACCAGAACCCACAAATGAGCACCATTTTTATGGAGAAGCTCAAGCTCGAACCGATTGACGATGTTCTCGCCCAGGTGCCCCGTGTCCACCCGCTGCTCCAGGTTCGCCTGCATCGTAGCACGCCCTGTATGCCAGATGTACGCAAAGACAGAGGTGCCGAGCATCTCCTCTACGTAGTAGCCGAGCAGGCCCGCCATCTGTTCGTTCACATGAGTTATGTAGCCCATTGAGTCGATCTGCAAGATACCGTCTTGCGTCGTCTCAACCAGGTTGCGGTAGCGTTCCTCGCTTTCCTGGAGCGCCTGCTCGGCTCGCTGGCGCTTAGTTAGGTCACGTGCACCTGCGAGGAGTGTGCCAGGCTCGGAGCCAGGCACACGTACAAAGGTTAGCTCGATGGGAAACGAGATGCCATTAGCCGGCAGCGTCTCCAGCTCCACGCGCGCCCCTGTAGCAGGTTCCGCGCCCGAAGCAGCAACCTGCGCAAAGGCCCGTCTCACGTGCTCCCGCGACGAGGGCGGAACAATGAGGTCGACAAGATCCTGACCGCGCAAGTCCGGGCCATCGTAGCCAAACATCCTCACGGCCGAAGAAGTGAATTCAAGAATATGGCATTGCGAATCAATTGTAAAAATGGCGTCCAAGAAATACTCCAGCATGGCTGCTCTTTGTGCTTTGCGCTCGCGCAACGCGGCGTCCATCCGTATCCTCTAATTTCCAGCACCAGTGTCGTCGACTCCGTCCCGCATAAATGAATGGTACGGCCACGATGCGGCACTGGCGCGGCAGCTCGAGGGAACGGCTGGAGTTGGCATGGCGTGGTGTATTTGACCACTTCCGGCTGCAGCACGATGCATCGCACTCCGACAGGAGCGGTGGCACGTGCCGAAAGTTTTGCCACGCCGAATGTTCCTATTGATAGGGCGCACACCTTCGTCAAGGGAGATTACGCCACACTGAATCGTAGCTTGAACCGTAGCCAATTGCAAGTTGTCCAGGCTGGCCGATCTACCTCACTCGTGCTGCTTGTCACGCGGTGCCTGTCCACCAAGGTCTCGTGGTCAGACTTCCATAGCTACTAAACACGAGCTAGCCGGGGCAAGTGATCCGATCGCCCCATAAGCAGGTATGACGGCCAGGCTCCGCATCTGTCGAAATCGTCCGTAACTGCCGCAGTTTGTGCGGTTCTGGTGTGAATTACCGGTGCGTTCAGATGCCGCGATAAACACCATAGAGCGAGCCTGTATGCTCACCGTGGTCTTTATGGACCATTTGCATTCTAAATCGCGCACTTTGGGCCGTACCATCCGCACAAACTATTTAGCCTATTGGACATGGGACGCGCTTCAAGTAGAGTGAGCTCTGGGCACGGTGGTAGGAATTAGCGCTTGACCTTCCCATACAGAAGTGTGGCTTGATATGAGATTCCAGTCTCTTCAGCCGCAGTACTAGCGCGAGCCGCCTCCGTATCAGGACCGAACAATTGGCCGCGACAATGGGTGAGGAGAGCGAAGGGTGGGATCCCAGCCTCAGGGGAGTATGACGGAAGCTCGGCCCGCACGAACTGTGCCGGAGGTCGGGGAAATCCTGCTGCTCATTGGCCGAATTGGCGATAGGCGTGTCGCGCTGCCGGTATCCGGGGTTCAACGAGTCCTGCCGATGGCAAAACTGACGAAGGTGCCCGGAATGCCTCAAGGCATCGCAGGCGTCCTCAATCTGCAAGGCACGAATTTGCCGGTTGTGGATCCTCGCTCGATATTCGGCCTTCCTGCATGCCTGGAAGATCCTGGCCAGAGCCTGGTGCTGGTACTTGCGATCGCGCCATTCCTGTTTTGGCTCGATGCGGTCGAGCAGATCGTGTCCGCACAGCTGCGCGAAGTCCCTCCCGGGGCAGTCGTGATGCAGCGCGCATTTACACCCTTTCTCGTGTCCGTGGACGGCGAGACGATCCCAGTCTTGTCCGTGCAAGAGTTCGAGCCAAAACTCATGCTCGACCCAGAAGCGTGTATCGCGTGAATATGACCTCCCCACAGATCGCGACTGAATCCGGCCTAAGTCCAGAGCTCCAAGCCGCGTATTTGCAACTGATTGAGCAACGTCTTGGGATTCGACTTTCCGCACAGCAGATCACACTGCTTCCCGAGGTGATAGCGCTGCATCTGTCAGAGCATGGAAACCCAACCGCCCGGTCGTTGTATGCCAAGCTCGACTCGAACCTGGGGGACGCCCGAGATGTCCTCCATAAATTCGCCGCGGATCTGACCATTGGGGAGACTCATTTTTTTCGCGTCGCGCCGCAAATTGAGGCACTCAGGAGTACCGTGCTGCCTGAGCTTCTGCACGCCAAGGCAGACTTGCGTCGCCTGAGGATGTGGTCGGCCGGATGCTCCACCGGCGAGGAGCCCTTTACTTTAGCGATCCTCCTCCGCGAACTCATGACGCAGCAGGAAGAATGGGACATCCAGTTGTTGGCGACCGACCTGAGCCATAGGGCGCTGGCGTCCGCCCGCGAAGGCCTCTACGCCGAATGGTCGTTTCGGGAGACACCCGATTGGGTTCGCCCACAGAGCTTCTCACCTGAGGGGAAGCGGTGGCGCCTCAACGACAAGGTGCGGCGTATGGTGCGCTTTGAGCACCTAAACCTGATGTCGGACACGTTCCCTTCACCCGGCCCAAATGGCCCCGATCTCGATTTAATCCTCTGTCGAAATGTAACGATCTACTTTGGTCCTGAAACCACGCAGAGGTTGTATCGCCGTTTCGCCGAAGCATTGGTGCCTGGCGGGTGGCTTGTTCTTGGGCCATCGGATCCAACGCCCGAACAACCAAGTGAACTGCATCCAGTTGCATTGCCCAGCGCAATACTCTGGCGCCGTTCGATCACGGCAAAGGACGCCGAGCCCGTCATGACGCTGACGTCGCGGGATAAGGTAACGCGATTGGTCACCGCGCCAGACAGGCTGCCGAGCCGAAATATGCACCGGCCGGTTACGCCGCGGCCAGTCGCCGTGTCCAAACGCCAGCGGCCGACTCTGGCTCCCGCCCCTGCGCCTGGGCGAAAAAGTGACGAAATGTCCAGGCGTGCCCAAGCTGAGCAGCTGGTGAGCACGCAACCATCGGATGTGGATGGGCACCTGTTGCTCGGCCTGATCCATCTGGACGAAGGGGCAAACGGGCCGGCGATTGAGAGCCTACGGCGCGCGGCATTCCTGGATAGTGGCCATAGCTTTGCCCATTTCAGTTTGGCTAGCGCCTATCTACAGGGCGGCGATGCAACACGGGCACTTGCCGCATTCAGTCATGTGCGACGGCTGCTGGCGGCTGTTCCTTCCGACGAGGTCGTTCCTGGCGGCGGAATGCCTGCCGAGGAGCTTCGCTACGCCGTAGAAATTCACCTTGCCGCCTTAACCAAACCTGGTGGCTCGTGAATCTGCATTTGGAGGAGCACATGTGCGCGTGCACGCGTCGTAGTAAGAGCAGTGCACGGGTCAGCAAGTCAAGTTGGTATTGGGAGAATCAGTGTTGCCGAAAAACCCGCATCGGCGCAACGAATCCATGAAACGTTCTACTGATCCTCACGAAATCAACGTGGCGGAACGCACCCTGATCAGCCGGGCTCGGAAGCTGGCTGAGGCCCCAATGCAGACTGCCGAGGGAGCATCAGTCGACGTGCTGGTCTTCCGCCTGCGCGAAGAACATTACGCGATTGAGGCGCCACGTTTACGGTTGGTGCATCGCGGTACGAGCCTTACTCCGGTGCCA
>JAQBPC010000717.1 GCA_028287725.1 Chloroflexota bacterium
CTGGCGGACAGCTATTGCTCAAGGGCGTGCTTGAGATCATGCAGCAAATCTTCAAGGTCCTCGATTCCTACAGACAATCGGATGAGCCCGTCGCTGACGCCAAGTGCCTCTCGCCGCGCGATCGGCATGGAAGAGTGGGTCATGGTCGCGGGATGCTCCGCAAGCGATTCGACTCCTCCAAGACTCTCGGCAAGCGTAAAGAGTTTCATCCGCTCGAGTGCATGACGAGCGCTCTCAAGTCCGCCATCAATCACAAACGACAACATCCCGCCGAATCCATTCTGCTGCCGTTGAGCAATCGCATGGTCGGGATGTGATGCGAGGCCGGGGTAGTTGACTTGCAAGACTCGGGGATGCCGTTCAAGACACTCCGCGATATGTAGGGCGTTCGCTTCGTGCGCGCGCATCCTGACCGCTAGCGTCTTCACGCCTCGCAGCACCAGCCAGCAATCGAGCGGACCTGGCACCGTCCCCGTGGCATTTTCCAGGAACCGTAGCTGACTTGCCAGCTCATCATCATTCAGGAGTATGGCCCCGCCGACGACGTCACTGTGACCGCCAAGGTATTTTGTGGAGCTATGCACGACAACATCCGCGCCAAGTGACAAGGGCTGCTGCAGATACGGGCTCATGAATGTATTGTCAACGACCAGCTTTGCACCTGCCTGGTGCGTTGCGTCGGCGACCGCGGCAATGTCGACCACTTTCATCAGCGGATTCGTCGGTGTCTCAAGCCATACAAACCGGGTATTGGTCTGAAGGCCCTCCCGCAGCGCGCGGATATCGCGAGCATCCACATAGCTAAACGTGATGCCCAACTGACGGAAGACCTGCTCGAACAGCCGGAACGTGCCACCGTACAGGTCGTCCATCGCCACGACATGGTCACCGGATTTCAACGTATGGAGGAGGGTGGTCTCCGCACCTAGCCCAGAGCCAAAGGCTAGTCCATGTTTTGCACCCTCCAGTGCCGCCAGGCACTGCTCTAAAGCAGTTCTGGTTGGATTGCCGCTTCGCGCGTATTCATAGCCGCGATGCTTCCCCAAGCCATCTTGCGCAAACGTCGAGGTCTGGTAGATGGGCGTGATAACGGCCCCCGTCACCGGATCGGGATCCTGGCCGGCATGTATTGCCCTGGTGGAGAATCCTACCTCACGCATTATCGGTGCGCCACGAACTCTAGGAGATCGAGCCGGCTTATTAGCCCAACGGCATGATCAGAACGTGTGACAATCAACGCAGCGGCGCCATCTAACAACGACGTAAATGCCTCCTCGATTGCGGCCGATTCGGGTATAGTCGGGAACGGCCTTCCCATTGCCACGCTCACGTCGGCCTTTACCTTATCAGGATCACGATATAACGAGTCAAGTAACGCTCGTTCCTCCACGCTTCCCACCATTCCAGCAATTGCCGGATTCTCCGGATCCTCGAAGACCGGTAACTGCGAGATACCATAGCGTTGCATCATATCGATCGCCGTCCCCACCTTCTCGTTTGGGCCAAGGGCGACGAGCGGAGGAATCTCGCCCATTCGCGCCCGAACCACGTCCGAAAGGCGGCGCGCGCCGAAGCGCTCGAGAAAGCCGTTCTGGCGCATCCAGTCATCGGAATAGATCTTACTGAGATAGTTGCGGCCTGTGTCCATAAAGATCACAACCACGACTTTGCTCTCGTCGAGTTCCTGGCTCACCTGAAGAGCGGCATGCAATGCGAGACCGCACGACCCTCCGACGAGAAGGCCCTCCTCGCGCGTGATCCTGCGGGACATGAGAAATGCGTCGCGATCGCTCACACGTACCCATCGATCGATTAGGTCCAGGTCCGCCGTTCCGGGGATGAAGCTTTGACCTACGCCCTCAACCTTGTAGGGCTTGCAGGAGGTGTCGCCGGAAAAGATGGAGCCTTCGGGATCAGCGCCGACGAGCAATACGCTGGGCTTCTGCTCTTTCAGGTATCGACCTGCACCGGCTATTGTGCCACCAGTTCCGAGCCCAGATACCAGCACGTCTACCCTGCCGTCGGTTTGCTCCCAGATCTCCGGTCCAGTCGTTCTGTAGTGCGCATCGGGATTCGCGCGATTGAAGAACTGGTTTGGCTGAAAAGCCCCAGAAATCTCGCGTGTCAAGCGGTCGGCAACCGAGTAGTAGCTCTCGGGCGATTCACGAGGAACTGAGGTAGGAGTTATCACGACCTCGGCGCCATATGCCTTGAGCAGCTCGATTTTCTCGCCACTCACTTTGTCAGGCATGACAAAGATGGATTTGTAACCCTTTATTGTCGCCGCAATTACGAGGCCGAGGCCGGTATTTCCGGCGGTTGGCTCGATGATCGTACCGCCGGCACCGAGCTGGCCATCCTGCTCGGCGCGCTCGATCATTGCCAGACCAATGCGATCTTTGATGCTTCCGCCCGGATTTTGAGTTTCTACTTTTGCCAGAACGGTCGGGCGCACACCACGGCCGACCCGCGCCAGCCGCAGCATCGGAGTATGCCCAACCATATCGAGCACGCTATCTATGACGTCCATCGCTCTTCTTACGTTACGCTTTTGGGGCGCGGAGGGCCTCCGCGGTGGCAACCGAATACTTCGCCTTCTACACCATCAACTATACACCGCCGACGAAGACCCCACAGGAACGTCCGGGCGATCGACCGCTCAAGCGATGCGGAGGCTCATTTGCACGCGACAAATGCTAACCATGGTCAGCTCCCATGGTGACGGCAGATGGTTCGCTCTAACCGGCGACCTGGAGCGTTCGTTCCTCGACGACGACATGTCGAAGGGCCGATTCGACGCTGGCCGGTAAACTGAGCGCCAGCCAGATGGCAGGCAATGGCAATACCGCGAGGGTCAGAAACGACGCGGTAAGTCCGACATGGTCGGCAAGCGCACCGGTGACCAGAACGCCCAGGCCGCCAATACCAGAAGCAAAGCCGTTACTGAGGCCGGCGGCCATGCCTTGGTGTTTGGTCATGAGCTGTTGCGCCATCACAACCGTTATTGAGAAGGAAGAGATAACGAGGGCACCTGTTATCCCGATGACCACCAGGGCCGGTATCCCCTGAACGGCAAGAAAGAGAAAGAGCAGCGGTGTAAGTGGCGCGATTGAGAGAATGAGCACCCGTCGTGGGCCGAACCTATCCGCCAATGGCCCTGCGGCAAGAGTACCCACGACGCCGGCAAAGAGAAATCCGGACACGAATGCCCCGGCACTCAACCCGGCGCCCGCCTTTCCTGCCCAGTAAGGGAGGAAGAATACGAGTCCCATATGGAGCCAGCCACGGATTGCGACGATTCCGAGCACGGCTGCGACAACGCCCCAGGCTACGGGCTCATGCACGTCGGAGCGGGTCGCGAGGTGGAGAGCAACACCACGTCGAAGCGGCGCGCAGGCCATGGCAAGACGGACGGCGACGATGAGGCCAAAGGCAAAGAGTGCGTATGGGGCAAAGCCATGAACTACGTCGTGCAGGACCAGGAAAGCGCCTGGGCCGCATGCGTATCCGATGCTGCCGCCCACGGAAAACAGCGACATGCCGCTGGCCCGCTGGTCGCCGCTAAAGAATGCCGCGGTTTTTGCGCCTTCGGGGTGGTAGAGCGCGGACCCACAACCACTGACTGCGATGAGGAGCAGCAGTACGGGGAACGACGGGCCGAGACTGGCGGCGCAGATGCCAAATGCGCAGAGGACACAGCCAATCGGTAGCAGCTCGGCGATATGGCGTCGGTCGGAAAGGTAGCCGAAGATCGGCTGAATAACCGAAGAGGTGATCGTGAACAACAGCGAGGCAACACCGATCATCAGGTAGGAGAGATGTAGTGTGGGCCGCAGGAGATAGAGTAAAACCGGCAATACGCCCGCGTAGACATCGACGGTTAAGTGGCCGAGGCTCAGGAGTCCAATCACTCTGCGATTCACAAAACACCGCGATCTACGCTACTAACGCGAGACTAAAGCACGTTCATGCGAGGATTGGCGCCATCTTCCCGCGCGGTTACACGCACGCTTCCACTTGCGTATCTGTTCGCGCACAGAGGGCCACGCAGATTGCATGGTACAGCAGGACGGCGATTTTGCGGGGTAAAAGATTCGGTTGGAGCGCGGTTGCTACGAGATGCAGATGTCACATATGCCATTGATGTGGCCTTGAACTCATTCAAATGGTCCTGCCGGAAGCTTCAGCCAATGCACTGCCCAGGATGCTACCCTATTGGAGTTAAGCTCCCAACAATACGGGTTGTAACGTCGCGTGTCCATCTACAGTCCTCCGAACACGTAGCGAACAAAGCCGGCAAGAATTGAAACCGCAGACCGAGCGTTTTGCCATAAACGTGCTCTGAAATAGAGCGCGACGAATGAGAGAAAGGCAAGCTGAGTGCCACGCGACGCACGCCTGCTACTTTACTCTCAGTTCTTTGGCTCGCTGCCGATTGGCACGCTACTCGTCTTCTTTCCGCTCTACATGCACGA
>JAQBPC010000429.1 GCA_028287725.1 Chloroflexota bacterium
GTCGCGCATTTCCGTGGTGGAATGGCGGTCGTTGTCCCACCGAATCGACTGCTCCCTAGAACAGTTAGTCGCCGCGCGCACTACCCTGGAACGCGTCCCGTGGATCGGGGCATTATGGAAAGGGCACTGACGCGCTTGGAGATGCGAAGGCCGTTGGTTTGACGCACAGCACGTCGTGGAGGATCACGAATGAGTGTATTCACCGAAGCCTAGCTGAATTACCTGCGAACCGAGCGCTTGCTCGCCCGCATAGCTACCGTCGGTCAGGACGGAACGCCTCACGTCACTCCGGTTGGATGGTCTCTCAATGGTGACGACCATGTTATCGAGGTCGGCGGCATCAGCCTGGCAGCGACCAAAAAGTTTAGCGATATTGCCCGCTTGGGCCGCGCGGCCATCGTCATCGACGACGTGAGGCCACCGTGGCAGCCGCGCGGCATCGAGATCCGTGGAAGGGCCGAAGCGATCACCGAGCCCGGCCCGCTAATCCGCATCCGTCCTGAACGTATCGTCGCCTGGGGCTTCGACGACCCCGACCTCAGCCAGCACGCTCGCAAGGCCCCATAGCTCCCAGCGAGCCGGCCCAGTCCACTGTTTACAGCATGGAATGGCCTGGCACTCTGAGATCAGACGATTTCCTATTGCAGTAGCTTAAAACGCATCGCGGACCAGGTCTCGTCAATCGCGATGTTCGTCGTACCTTGCCAGCCTTTCTCCCCCATCAGGTTCCAAGCGGAATCTCTCCCGATATCGCTGGCAAGCTTCGAAGTTTTCTTGGGAAACGAGATCCAAAGCGTTCCACCGGGCTTGACCGCGGTCTGCGCAGCCGGACTGGCCTGTTCAAGTTCTGTCAGGTTCTTGGCGAACATTTGAACCCAGTCAAACGTGCCTGCCTGGCCGGGCGTCGACTCCGGCTCCGCATGAAGTTCGCCGAGCAGCGACCGATAGCCTTCCGGCGCGTTCAGTATCAACAAGCGCATCCCGGGCTTGATAAATAACTTCTTAGCCAACGGCGTGTCCGGCATTTTTCGTACTATCCTCCGGTCATTGACGATGAGCGAGTGCGGCCAGCGCGGCGCAACTGCAATCAGAATAGGCGATAGTTCGTCACATGAGATGTAACTTCAGGGATAGTGTGCGGCGCTGTGAAATTACAAAGTGGTTCCTTATTCTCCCGGTCCACTGGCACTTGTCAGGTGTCGGGCTGTGGTGCAAGAATGGAGCCTTGTGCGCCGTCATGCGGGTGTTCTCGGGAGCGAAGTCGTGGACATCGACCGACGCCCCGGGATGCGGACGAGCGTGACGTCACATCCATCGAAATGAACGGGCGGTTTCCATGCAGGTAGGCGAGTCAAGTCAGGCCGCGACTTTACGGTTGAGCGCGGACGCAACGGATCTGGCCGGTAGCGCTTTTCAGCAGACCGGCAACCGTCTGACAGTGATCCTTGCGCTTGCAGCCGTCTACCTCATTTGGGGTTCGACATACCTGGGTATTCGCTTCGCGCTCGAGGGGTTTCCTCCGTACATGTTGGGCGCTCTGCGCTTCCTCATTGCCGGCGCGGGATTGTACATATTTCTTCGCATGCGTGGTATGTCCAGGCCCACTTTGGTTGAATGGCAGGGCTCAGCGCTGCTCGGCATCCTCATGCTGGTTCTGGGCTTTGGCGGCGTTACATTCGCCGAGCAATATGTCAGCTCAGGCCTGACGGCACTCGCTGTCGGAGCGATGCCGCTCTGGGCGGCGCTGTTTGCCGGACTCTTTGGACGATGGCCCGTCAGAGTGGAGTTGTTGGGCCTGGCCCTCGGCTTTGCCGGCCTGATCATACTGAATTTGTCGGGTGGACTCAGCGCAAAACCGATAGGCGCGATCGTGCTGCTGATCTCTCCCGCCGGATGGGCACTTGGCTCTGTGTTGAGTGGACGCCTCCGACTTCCGCCCGGACTCATGGGAAGCGCCGCCGAGATGCTGTGCGGCGGCGCGGTAATGGCGGTAATTAGCGTAGTGCGTGGAGAGCGGCTACATCATACGCCGTCGATGCATGCGACCCTTGCACTCGTGTATCTGACCGTGTTCGGCTCGATTGTGGCCTTCAGCGCCTATCTGTTCCTGCTTGGGCGTGTGCGGCCGTCGCTTGCCACGAGCTACGCGTACGTAAATCCCATCGTCGCGATGGGTGTCGGCGTTTGGCTTGGAGGAGAGCATACCTCCGGCGCTGCCCTATTTGCCACGCCGATTATCCTTGCCGGCGTGGTGATCGTCTTGGTGGGCCAGCAGCGACGTTAGCTATCCGATCAACGGCCGCCTTGTTCGCGGTGCGACTTCGCTGGAAGTTGGCACCGTATCCGATGACGAATGTGGCTCTTCTGTTCGCATCGCGCTGCTTATAGACTGAACGCTATTGGCCTGCGGATGGTATTCGCACATATGGCACAGTTTGTTGCCAGAGTTGGAAGGGGCATGAGATGGCCGAAGCGGCAGCACATACCGCGCTATTCCAGGCGATTTATAGTCAACCGGCAATTGCGCGGGACTTGCTCGAACGACTTGATGGCGCCGCCGCCGAAGCCGCTGCGTTGATGGAGGCCTCACGGCGCGTGTTCCTGGTAGGGACGGGCACGAGTAGTCATGCCGCCGTTGTTGGAGAGCACCTGCTCCGGCTTGTAGGCGCCGATGCTTATGCGCTGACAAATTTCGACTTTGTGACGTATCCTCGCCCTATTGGCCCAGAAGACACCGTCATTGCCATCAGCCACCGCGGTGGCAAGCGGTACGGTAAGGCGGCTATCGAGTATGCACGCGCGGCAGGGGCCAATGTTATTGGCATTACAGGCCAAGGCTCGCCGATGCACGGCACCCATGTTCAGCTTCAGACAGCCCCGCAGGAAAAATCGTCGACCCATAGCATGAGCTACATTGCAAATCTCGTCGCGTTAGGCCTCATCGCCGTGCAATTGGGCGCTAGGACTGGAGTCGACACAGCGGAGCTACAGGCTGGGCTGTTTCGCATACCGGCTGTGATCCAGCATCTATTGGAAAACGACGGGGTCGTACGGGAGGCGGCGTCGGTCGTAGCGGCGAGCGGCAAAATGGTCCTGGTGGGTGCGGGACCGAACGCGGTGACGGCACGAGAAGGCGCACTCAAGGTCAAGGAATCGTCCTACCTGGTGGCGGAAGGTTTCGAGCTTGAAACGTTCTTGCACGGCGGCTTGCAGGCCGTGTCCAGTGGAGATCTGGCCGTTGTCATCGCGGCAAACGGGCCTGCATTCGACCGGACGAAGGACGCGATCCGCGCAGTACAGCACATCGGGGCGCGAATTCTGGTCATCGCCGACGAGCGTGTTCACCAAGACGTTCACTTCGACCCCAGTCTCTCTGCGCCGGTTGGCGTGGTGGTCTTCGCAGGGGTAATCGAACAACTCAGCCCCATCGCGGCAGCTGTTCCGCTGCAGCTCTTGGCAGACTATACGGCCACGCTGCGAGGCACCAATGCCGACATATTTCGCGCCGACGATCCGGCGTATAAGGCAGCAAGCGACAGCTACGTCCTCTAACGGCCACGTCCGGTAATACCTCCATAGGGCCTTGGAAGGCTTCTAACGCTTCGGTGATACACTGAAGCAGGTTGAGCTTCACAAGGCGTTCAAGAGGGAATGATGACGGAAACGCGGCAGGATGCCGGCGGCTTTGTATCGTTAGTTGGCGCAGGGCCGGGTGACCCCGATCTCATTACGGTGAAGGGGTTGCTGCGTTTGCGCACCGCCGATGTCGTGGTCTACGATCGGCTCGCGAACGATGCGTTGCTGTCGCACGTGCCCAAGGACGCGCAACTAATTTTCGCCGGCAAAGGACCTGGCAATCATGCCCTGAACCAGGAGCAAATTAACGGGGTACTCGTCGAGCACGGCCTTGCGGGAAAGCGTGTGGTCCGCTTGAAAGGCGGCGACCCGTTCGTGTTTGGCCGCGGCGGTGAGGA
>JAQBPC010000007.1 GCA_028287725.1 Chloroflexota bacterium
GCGAAGTCCATGTTCGGGATGATCTGGTACTGCACCGTAACATTGGGATGGAGCTTCTCATATGCCGCGATCAGCTTCTTGAACTCGGCGACCATCGGCGGGTGCGTGTGCGTCCAGATGCTGATAGTAACGGGAGCGGCAGCCGTCGACGTGGCCGACGCCGAGTGTCCGCCGACAACCAAGGGCGCCACAAGGAGCAGCGACGCAGTTAGGGTTGTGATCTTGCGTTGTGCCGTTCTAGCGAGCATGGAATCCCCTCTTTACAAGCCAAGCGACTATTGCGGACTAAGGCCAGCGTGGTGACCGCGGCTTATTACGCGCGCTGCTCCTTTCACATACAGACAATCCAGACAGAAGGAGATGGCTAATGTCTTAATGAGCGCAACCCGCGTCGATGCCGGCATTTCAGGTGTGCGTCATGGCAAGTGGACGAGCGGAATGCAATCCCACAGCGGTTTCGACGGGTTTGAGCTCAGACTTTGGGCCCTGGATTAGAGATGGGCGACGCGATCCCGGTACTTCGCCGTGATTGCGAGATTGTGTTCCTCGGCGCCGGGGAGCTTGCTGCTGATGAGAATGGGCGGCTGCGCGATTCCGGAACGCTGCAGACGCTCGGCAATGCCAACCATGACGCTGTTTATGAGCATGCAGCCGGTAATAGTCGACACGGCGCCGACCTGCCAGCGGTCCTCGCCGCCCAGGCTCAGGGCCACATCGCCCGACGGAGCGCGATTGTCGAGCACGACGTCGACGACATCGAGCAGCTTTCGGCCGATACGATGTCGGGATGCAAGCTCCTGACTAGACGCCACGGAGGTGATACCAACTGAGAACAGTCCACGCTCTCGCGCTTCGAGCGCAAACTGAACCGGGACGTCGTTGATCCCTGCATTGGAGATGATAATGGCGCCATCGCCGGGGCGTAAGCCGCTTTGCTGAGCAATGAGCTCGCCGAGCCCAAGTAGTCGTTCCACATCGCTGCTGCCCAGGGCGCTCTCGTGCAACATGAGGCTCGAAACCAACACAGCGTTGATGGCCGCCAAGCCGCCGGCACGCGTGAAGACCTCCTCGGCGAGCATATGGGAGTGCCCGGTACCGAAGACATGGATGACGCCACCAGCCAGGATCACCTGGCCAAGGCCGTCTGCCGCCCGCTGGATCCCTGCGGCCTGCGTGGCGCTGATGTCGTCGAGCAGATCGCGAATCGTGCGCTGATACAGAGCCACCGCATCGACATGGCTCGCGGGAACGTCCTGGGACTCCACCATCACCATCAATGTGTTCCTTTCATGGCAGATCCTTCAGCGCGACGACGCATGACCTCAAAACTGAAAAGATCGCCCTTGTGATAATCGACGGAGTAGACAAGCGAGCGATTCTCGGCATCATAGTTCACCTGCTCCATCACAAACCAGGCAATACCAGGCTCCGCGTTGATGTGCGAGCTCGTCTCGACGTCGAGCGTTACGGCGCGTAAAGTCGCGGAAGAATGCGTAATCGATCGACCGGTCCGTGCGAAAATGTAGGAAAAGAGCGACCCTTCCCAGGCTTCGAGTGGGCGTTCTCCTTCTACCCAGCTCGCCTCAAACCGGTCTATTGAGTAGAGCGCCGGCACTGCATCAACACAGCGGAGGCGCTCGAGCCGCGCCAGTGGCGTTCCGATCGGGATGGCGAGCGCGTTGGAAGCGGCCTCCTGCGCCGGCTCTATTTCCAGGCTCAGGACCTTGGTCGTGAGTGCGAAGCCAAGTTCAGTCGCCAACTCGCTGCCGGTCTGTAGAAGCGTGATGGGATGCTGGATGGGCATGTGCGTAACGAAGGTGCCCTGGCCACGTCGGATGAACAGCAGGTGGTCGCGCTGCAGGCCCTTGATCGCCTCGCGGATGGTCATACGGCTGACGTCGTACACGCGGGCGAGCTCTGCTTCCGTAGGCAGCTGCTGCCCCTGCTTGAACTCGGCCGAGCGGATCCGGTGCGCCAAGTCTTCACGCACACGTTCCGCAAGTGGACGGCGATCCTGAGTGCCCTGTAACATCGACACAACCTCCATCAGACGTCTGACATCTTACGACGGGTCGGGAGCGATGTCAAGCGTGTCGTGAGGTGAACTATATTTCACCGGGCCATGCAGGAAAGGGACCGTGTTCCGTTCGCGGAAGTCGAGTGGCAGCGTAGATGTATCCGGACACATGAGGAGCGTGACAGCATGGAGATCCTGAAGCCAGGTCGTGCCCCCGGCGCGCGGGAACAGCATGATCAGCAGGTACGCGAGACCGTGGCGGCGATCATAGCGGCAGTACGCGAGCGCGGTGATGCCGCCGTTCGCGAATTCTCGGAGCGCTTTGACCACTGGAACCCGTCCAAGTTTCGTCTGGACGCCGAGCAGATCGAAGCGCTTGTGGCCAGTTTGCCGCCCCAGGTTCGGGAAGATATAGCATACGCACAGGCACAGATCCGGCGATTTGCGGAGGCCCAGCGCGCATCCATACAGGATTTTGAAGTAGAGATGCAGCCCGGCGTGCTTCTGGGCCAGCGCCAGATCCCTATCGCCTCGGCCGGCTGTTACGTGCCGGGCGGCCGCTACGCAATGGTTGCGTCGGCTCACATGAGCGTGCTCACCGCCAAGGTTGCAGGAGTACCACGCGTGGTGGCGATGACCCCGCCATTGCATGGCGCGGCGCCGGCGGCCACTATAGCTGCCATGGCGATGGCCGGAGCAGACGAAATCTACGTACTGGGCGGCGTTCATGGCGTAGCCGCGATGGCACTTGGCACGGAGACCATGCCTCCGGTCGACTTTTTTGCCGGCCCGGGCAATGCCTATGTCGCCGAGGCGAAGCGCCAGCTCTTTGGCGAAGTGGGCATCGACCTGTTCGCGGGCCCCACCGAGATCCTGATAGTGGCCGACGAGACCGCGGACGCCGAGCTGGTAGCCTGTGACCTGCTGGCCCAGGCCGAGCACGGTCCCGAATCGCCCGCCGTGCTGATCACCACCTCAGCGTCTCTAGGCCGCGCTGTGATTGACGAGGTCGATCGGCAGCTTGTCTCACTGCCGACCGCGGAGATAGCCGGCCGAGCCTGGCGCGACTATGGCGAAGTTCGCCTCGTGGCCGATCTGGAGGAAGCGGCGCACGAAGCGGACCTCATTGCATCCGAGCACGTGGAGATCCTCACCAGCGAGCCGCGCTACTTCCTGGAGCGCCTGCACAACTACGGTGCACTCTTCCTCGGTGCCGGCACCACTGTGGCCTACGGCGACAAAGTGATCGGCACCAATCACATCCTGCCCACGCGCGGCGCGGCGCGTTATACCGGCGGCCTGTCGGTGGGTAAGTTCCTCAAGACCGTGACGTATCAGGAGTGCACCCCGGAGGCCAGCGCCCAGTTGGGGATAGTCGCCTCGCGCCTATGTGAGCTGGAGGGTTTCGCCGGGCACAAGGCCACGGCCGATCTCCGCGTGCGCCGCTACAGTCGGTTGTCAGAGTAACACTGCACCTGCTGCAGCCGGCATATTTCTGGCCGGGCGTTACGATGTCCCAGTAACGCCCGGCCAGCGGAGCGTCCCGTCGCCCAGTTCCGGCCAACTCGCCTGTAAGACCCTTGCCAGCGCGCCGCCAAGGTCCGTCAATGGCTCGAGCACCGGCACTCCTACGGTCGTCTGTTGCAGCCGTAAACAGGTAGAGATAAGCGCCTCGCGCCGAGTCCACCCTGGTGCCCAGCCTTGGTCTTGCTGCAGTATCTCAGGTGAGAACCACGTCAGCATCGCCAGCGCCCGATACGCGCACATCGTCGACCTTGCCTCCCGGTACCCATTGTCGCTTGCGGTTACATCGCCAAGCAGGCGCGAGCCTGCCGACTGCAAGAAGGCGGCCTCCATCGCGGCAACCCACTCCCTGGGCAGCGGGCATAGCGTATCCCAGGCCGTGAGATCGTAGAGTGCGTGCCTGTAACCGCCGTACTCGAAATCGACGAGAGATACCCGGTCGCCGGCCACATGATTGTTCGATGGCGCCGGATCGCCATGCGAGAATGCCAGGTACGTACCTGGCTCCGCGTACACGGCTGCAACGTGCTCGCAGCTAGTATTGAAGCCGGCCGGCAACTGGATGCCGAGCGCGTTTGCCCATTGCGCCACCCGTTCGAGAGACGCCAGCCACCGCCTGGCCTCGTGCTGCCGCCCCAGCCCATCCGCCCCGGGCAGTGCGGCCCGCAGCCGATCGTAAGCTTCCTCGTGCTGGGCAGTCGCCTCGACGAGCAGCCCCATGGAGGCCGCCAGCGCCTGAAGTGCGGCGATCACCGTCGTGTTATCGCTGCCATCGAGCACGTCGGCCAGGCTGCGCGAGGCGCCGAGGTCCTCCATCACCAGGAAGCGTTCCTTGGCCGCACCGGCATAATACCGGGGTGCCACCCCTGTGGCTGCCTCCAGGATGGACAGGAACTCGAGACTGGCCCAATCCGTGAAGCCGCGCGCGTCGTCACCCTCGTTCCGTTTGAGCACGACCGAGGCCACGCCATCCCAGCCGGTCACGGCACAGCGCACCACCAGGCTGCGCTCTCGCTGGGCGATAAGCGCAGGATGATGCAGCGAGATTTCCCGGCCAAGGCAGTCTCGCATAATCCGTTCGGCATCCTTCGCCAGCATGCTCACTCGATCCCGACTGTCCATTCATTCTCCCTGCAGCCGCCTGCCTGCTCTAGCTCCGAGAGGCACGGCGTACGCTCGTTCTGATTAATACTATCGCCCGGCAAGCGTGAGCAGAGGACGCTCAGGCACCTACTGACGCGGCGAGGCTCTTCTCTGCTGGAATGTGCCACAGCCAGCCGGCGCCAACGACCAGCAGGCTGAGCAGCGCGCCGATGAGCAGGGCCACGGATGGCCCGCGCTGCCCGGCCAGCCAGCCCATTAACAAGTAACCGAGCGGGACGCTTCCGTCGAAGAAGAGGATACAGACGCTCATGACGCGCCCGCGCAGGTAGTCTGGCGCTCTCGTTTGCAGCATGGTAATTGCCATCGTGGCAAAGGTAATCTCCGCGCCGGCTACAATTGCGATGAGCACCACGGACAACAGATAGTAGCGTGAGACTGCGAACACCGCCTCCACCACAGCGAAGACCAGCATGGCGACCAGCACGCGGCGGACAGTTGGCTGCTGGTGGCTCCAGGCTAGCCACAGCACCGCGATCAAGGATCCCCCGCCGGACGCGGCAGAGAGGAAGCCAAAACCACTAGCTCCGACATGCAGCACATCCGTGGCCATGAGGGGAAGCACGACGTTGAAATTCGAGCCGAATAGCAGGACGAAACCCACCACGAGGATCACCCACGCTATCGCCGGCGTGT
>JAQBPC010000018.1 GCA_028287725.1 Chloroflexota bacterium
AGGCCGACCCGGAGCAGCCACGTAAACAGCTCGAAGCGGCTCAGTTGGCGGAGTTGGCCGATTCGATTCGCGCTGATGGCATACTGCACCCGCTGTTGGTAATGCCCGCTAACGATCAAGGTATCTACCGCATCATCGCCGGCGAGCGCCGGTGGCGCGCTGCTACGCAAGCCGGGCTCCGGCGCGTTCCTGCATTTGTTTTGCAACGTGACGAGCTGGGCCGGCGCCGCGTGCAACTGGTGGAAAACCTGCAACGCGTCGACCTTAGTGCTGCGGAGCGTGCCCAGCATATCGCCCTGATGCGCGAGCTTGCCGCGCTGCAGGCTACGAACGACGGGGCGTCGCTGAGCGAGCGTGAGCTGGACCAGCGGGTTGGCACGATGCTGGGTATCTCGGATCGCGCCGTTCGCGACTTTCTTGCCGTGGCAACTCTCCCAGGAGAGGTGCAGGACATAGCACACGATCACCATCTTTCGATCAAGCATCTGCGCGCGGCCCGATTCGTGGGAAATGATCGCGCCGAACCGTTTATCACCGCCACCGCGGCGGCCGGGGCAACCGGTGAGGAAGCGCTTGCCGCGGCGCGGCTGGTACGTGATTCTGACATATCAGTCGATGTAGCGTTCTCGAACGTGCGCCCGCCGCGGGCCGCGGACGAAGCTGCCTTGCCCAGCGAGGACGCGACTGAGCCTGCTGCCGCAACGCTGCGGCCAAAACCCAGCGCACATGCCGCTGGAATGCCGCGCAAGCGTCGAGCCGTGTATGTCCGGCTGCTGGAAATTGAGCGCATGCTTGGCCGGCTTCCGCTCCTCGAGGCCACCGAACCGGCGGAGGCCGCCCTCTGGGCGCGTGCGCTCGACGGGGTGATTGCCCGCGCCATGAACCTGCGCACCTCCCTTGCCCGCCTCGAACGTGTAGACCAGGAACGGATAACCGATGAGCAGTGAGCTGCCCGATCACAGCGCTTGGACAATAGTCCGCATTGATCCACTGAGCGGTGAACTCATCACTACCGAGGAAGAAGCATATCGCCAGCAAATCCGTGAGGAAGCCGCGCAAGGCCTGGTTGGCGTCGACGCACTCTATTTATCCGTGCAACAGGCGCTTCACCAACCCCTCGTCGGCGAGCAAGGTACTGTCTCAGGCGATGCCTGGCTGCTCAAACGCGCGAACCGTACCACCTTGCGCGTGCCTGTGCCGGATGCCGGGGACCCGACGGCGCTGGAAGAAGCGGCCATCACCATTGCTCGAGCGGCGATAGATGACTTCGCGGCTGAAGTAATGCTTCAACTCTTCGCCGTTGCAAATGATCCTCCGAACTGGCGGCGCGCCGAATTCTCTATTCGGCTCTCCGATCTGCTCGACCGGCTTGGCTTTAAGCGTGATAACCGTGGCGTGCATCGCTCGGATGCACGCCGGCGTTTGGCCACCACCCTGCTGGCACTCCACCTGACCCATGTAGGTGTGCAACGAAACGCGCAGCGGCGCGGCGGCCGTGCCATGGGCTTTATTGCTCCCCTGCTGTCGTCAGTCGGTTATGCCACGCAGGAAGACGTGAGCCACCTCTCGCCTATTGAGGTATTCGAGCAGGGTTTGCCGGAACAGGTCGCGGTCTCGATTAACCCCGTGTGGTATGAGGGTCTGCGCCGGCGAGACGGCGCTGCCGGCGCCGACTATGCCCTTATCCCACGGGCCACGCCACGCCTGAGCGCTGGACGTCCCCGGCGCGGTCGCCGTTCAACGGTTGTCGATCTGTTACGTGAGTACTTGTTGCGCTGCCAGACCGCAACGGGTGAACGGCAGGTTACCGTGAGCCGCCAGGCATTGCTTGAAATCGCCAGTATTCACGACCGAAATCCACGCCAGGCCGGACGCACGTTGACGAAAGCGCTCGAAGCGCTCCGCTCGGAGGGTGTCGTGGGAGCCTTTAAGCCCGAGCCACTGCCACTCGGCGATGTCGATCTGGTCACAATCGAGCTCATACCCGCGTAAGGTTTACCCCTCGGACCACCCATACTGCTTCGGTGTGGATGCTCATAACGCGCTGGTGCGGTTACTCATAACATATCGGTGCGGTTACTCATAAACGGAGGGTGTGGCTCTTCATAATACGTGGGTGCGGTTGCGCGTAAGCGAGTTGTGCGGTTAGTCGTAACACCCATTGTCAAGCGCCTAAGCGGTCATTCACAATTGCACTAGCCATAGGGCGAGTGCCCTGGTTTGAGACTCCAGTGGAGGCGTATCACCAGAGAACAGGACCAAAGCGGCAGGGTTCGGAGCACGTGAGCGAGATCACGGTCTAGCGTACCGCAGCCACTTGGCCATAACGCTCGAACCGAGCGACACGAGATACCAAGTATGCAAAAGGCCCGCCGCAGGAACGGCAGGCCGTTTGCTCTATATTCATGGCCCGGGTGTAGGACGTTCATACCTCAGCACCAGGGCCGCCAGGGAAAGCACGATCCACTATGGAGCTACGAACTCCGTATCGGATCTGGCTTGAGGGGGTTTGTTGTGCCAAACGCATCCTCATTGCCTAAATCGGAGCATAGCACCCGGTTTTTGGCATGTCAATCAGTACCGGTGGGGAGAGGCGTGCCAGGCGCGCCCGACCGAGATAGAGCGAGCAACGTAGATTGGCGCCTGGTGCGGCGCTATGGCGAACGAGTATTGACCGACGGCTATACGGCATGTCCAAATCTCGTACTGCAGCACTACGCGGCACTCGGCATCAGCGAAGCTGAGTTGGTATTCGTGCTGCAGCTGTGGACATATTGGTGGGACACCAGCCTTCCGCACCCGTCGCTCTCGACTATCGCGCATCGCATGGGAAAGTCAGTGCGCCAGCTACAGACGTATGTCGAGCGGCTTCGTGTGCGCGGCCTCCTGGTGGTCGAGTGCCGCTACGACAACAAGGGACGACAACTGTCGAATAGCTACGACCTGACTCCGCTTCTACGAGCGCTGGAAGCACGGTGCGTTGGCACGTCCGAGCCACAACGCACGGCGGCAGCCGGAGAGGTGCAGCCGGAGAGGATGGCCGCTGCCCCAAAAACGAAGACCGAACGCAAGCTACCGGTTGCGGTAGCAAGGGGAACAGACGCGCAGGCAATACGGGTTGTCGATGTACATGCTGGGCCCGCGCTGACCCAGGCTAATGGTGTGCGCTGGGCTTCATCCTCGGCCATGAAGTGTACTTCACCCAAAGAAAACACAAACCTAAACCAAACGCATTTCGATTCGATTCCCCCTACCCCCGGTACTGAGAAAGAACCGCCGAGGTCAAAGAACGTCGGGAGCAATAGCGCCGTACACGACGTTCAAGTGCCGGAGGTACTCCGTAGGTCAATTGCGGATGTGAGCGTTGCGATGGGCGATGAGGCGCCGAGCTCGAGTCTGACGCGCGCATGGCAGATGCTGCGGCAGTCTGGTACGCCAAGCGAGTCGTTTGTCGAGCACGTGACGGCAGCGAAGGCCCAGACTTTGGGGAAGTTGCGATGCATACGGCGGCAAGCCGGCTCAGGGAGACCAAATGCCATGCCGTATTTCTTCGCCGTGCTTGAACGCTCGCTTGTTCCACAATCGCCACCGCATCAGACATCGCGCCCGCCTCAAACGCGAATTCCGCGGAGGTCATCAATTGCTGCCCCGACTATCCCTCCTGAGACACATCCGATTTGGGCCGCAGTGCTAAACGACCTGCAAGGCATCCTGCCGTCTGAGACGTTTCGTGAGCGGTTATTGCCTACACGCGTGCGCTCCTGCACCGACGAGGTGCTGGAGATCGAAACTGCAAGCCAGTTTGCGGCACAATGGCTCGACCGAATGCTTAGCGGCACAGTTGAGAGCGTACTCCGGGCGGCGGGACACGAACGTAGGCGACTCGTGTTCTTATATGACGGATGGGCAGGGCCCGTGGCAATGTGACTCGGGCGGAACTGTCACAACCTCGCGAGAAAAGTACGCGTGCATTACAGGGCCTAGTCGTACCGGAGTTTAGGGTGTCCGATATCGGACACCCTAAACTCCGGTACCTCGCCATCGTGGCTAGGGCTGAATATTTACCGGGTTCCATCGACCTGAAGCCGATTCGCCAGTTCAAGACTCTAGCTCCGAGCCGGGAGCAATGTAATTTACTCCCGAGCCAATCGCCAGAATTGCTTGTGCTGCAGTGGCTTCTCGTCACTGTCGCTGGAGTAGCGCAATTTAGTGGAACGCTTCTGGATGCAGGATATGCGCTAACTTCTCGAGCCCATCCACGATACGAGGACCAGGGCGGCTCGCAAGGTCATCGTTAAAGGGATAGATATGGTGAAGCTTGATCGCGGTGATGATCGACCAACCCGGACGTGCGGCCACTTGCGCTGCAGATATACCGTAGGCCGCATCTCCCAGAATGATAAAGCTGGGATTGGCGGTGAGAAGTTTCTCGGACGAAAGTTGCGGATAAGGATTTTGTATCGAACCTGCAACGTTGGCGCCGCCCGCCATGGTGATGAGCGAATCCATGAAACTGCCGTGCCCAACGGTATACAGAGTTTTGTCCAGCTCGTAATAAACGCTCGGATGGGTGGCGACATGCTGGGTCGCAGTCTCCACCGCGCGGATTCGACTCTGGAGCTTGGCAACAACAGAGGAGGCCT
>JAQBPC010000025.1 GCA_028287725.1 Chloroflexota bacterium
TGACCTACATCCTGGTCAACATTTCAGTCATGGTCTATTACAGACGGAACGTCCCCCACGAGTTTTCACTCTGGCGGCATGCCTTTGTCCCTATTTTGGCGAGCCTATTACTACTGCTCCCGATATATGGCCTGTTATGGCCGATACCTCCGTTTCCCATCAATCTCGTGCCATACATCTTCGTGGCGTGGGTTCTGATCGGAGTGGTCTACCTGATGCATACAGCAAAGAACCGGCCAGCCATTCTTGCGAGGATGGGCAGGGTATTTGAAGCCGAACCGGAAGATGCCTAGCGTTGGGAGGAGAGCCACTTCGACGCGACCCTTGTTGAAGCAATCATATAGCACGTTACCGAACGGTAAACACAGAGTAAAGAGAATCGAATAGAAGGAACGACATGTATCTCGACTCCATAGCCAAGCGTAATCCAGCGCTCATCCGCGCGGGCGTCATGTTGCATCAAAGCGGCGCCATTCCGGCTAACACCTATGTGATCGATCTCGATACGGTGCGTCGCAATGCAGAGGGCATGGTCAAAGAGGCCAAGCGCGTCGGCATCTCGCTATATTTCATGAGCAAACACTTCAACCGTAATCCCCTCGTTGCCCACACCATTGTGGCTGCCGGTATTCCCGCTGCTGTGGCTGTAGATGTGCAGGACGCACAGTACCTGCACCGTTTCCACGTGCCGATTGGGCATGTTGGCCACCTGGTGCAGATTCCGAAGCATAGCTTGAAGTCGGTCCTCACCATGCGGCCGGAAGTAATGACGATCTTCAGCGTGGAGAAAGCGCGCCAGGTGTCTGATGCCGCAACTCAGCTCGGAATCGTCCAGGATATTCTCTTACGTGTCCGGGGTAAGGGTGACATTATTTACCCGAACGAAGAGGGCGGCATCTGGGAGCATGATCTTGAGGCGGCAGCGCAAACGATAGCCCAGCTCAAGGGAGTGTGCATCGTTGGAGTGGTGACGTTCCCGGCCACTGGCTATAACCCCAAAACGAAACAACAGGAGGCAGCGCCCAATTTTGCCACGATTCGCCGGGCGGCGGAACGCCTCACTCAGCTCGGATTCGAGATAAAGCAGGTGAACGCACCCGCATCAAGTTGCACAGTTGGTTTCGAAGTCGTGGCTCGTAATGGCGGCACACATGCGGAGCCGGGACATGCGTTGGTGGGGACAACGCCGTCGGTACTCTACGATGACAACGCACCTGAACGGCCCGCCATGATCTACGTAAGTGAAGTGTCTCACCTTTTCGAGGGCAAGGGGTATGTCTTCGGCGGAGGCTTCTACGCATGCGACACGACCGCAAACGTGGGGGACGACACCGACTTTCATGCGTTGACCCCATGGGTTTGCAGGGCCTTTCTAGGACGCAGCCCAGACGACATCTTTGACACGAAGGTTCCCGTGGACGTAGGGTCCTTCTTCGGGCGAACCATCAATGCGACAGATTATTACGGTGGGACATTATGTCCAGACGGCCCGGCCAATATCCAGGTTGGTGATACTGCCATCTACGGCTTCCGCGCACAGGTGTTCACGACTCGGAGCCAGGTAGCGGTCGTCGATAGCCTTGACTCGACGCCGCGTCTCCTCGGCCTCTTTGACCGATCCAACAACCTTCTTGACGACATGGGCGCCCCGCTAGAGGATTCGACGCGGCGGGTGCAAGAGCTGCTGCGCTCAGTTGTTAAGCCTGTGTAATATCTGCAAGAACGAATCAGCACGGTCAGTCGCGTGGTACTCAAGGCTACGTTGGTGTTGCAATGGCACCCCGAGGACTGGGGTCTTTAGGGGGACGAGCCGTACCACATGGTCTGCGGTTATTGTCCGATTCGTGTCAGGGCCACTGGTATCATACGCGACGACCACAGCGCCACCGGTTCGAACCGGTGGCGCTGTGGTCGTCGCGCATTTAGAGCGATCATGGTAGGAGTGCTAAGTGGTCATGACAATCTTGGTCCCAGCTTGTGCCGCACCTCTGATAAGGCTCAAGAGGCACCCGGGCTGGATCCGTCCGCGCCACGCAATCTCACACGCGCGGTGCTTCTGTCGCAATGATCGATGAGGGCCATAGCGAGGGCGCTTCGCTACACGGCGACCGCGTAACGTACCCTTCTGTACAATTTCGGTAGCGGCCAATTGGCATCCACAGTGTGAATCGCGCGCTCCGAACGCCGGATCGTATTATCTGGTGCTTGCCGCGAACACTGTTTCGCAGCGCGTCCAAATCGTGAGGTCGGGCCGCGTGGCCGCGATCATTACAAGTCCAACACCCGGGGCACTTGCCAACGACTTCACGGAACGAACCATGATCGGCAATTCAGATACTCCAACAGCAGATTCCTCGACGATTGGTGGCAATACTCTCCACCTTGCGTTGCTGGGGACGCCGGTCGTCCGCTGGGGCGAGCGTGAGGTCGTTTTCCGCACCCGGAAGGAGTTTGCGCTACTTGTCTACCTCGCCCTGACACGTACGCCGCAGTCCCGCGAACACCTTGCCACGCTATTCTGGCCGGATCGCGACGGCGCGACGGCGCGCAACATCGTGCGCACCACGCTCAGCCGCCTTCGTCAGCATCTCGCCGCGGCCGGCTGTACGACGGTGGCGGCGCTTGGACTTCTGCGCGCCGAACGCGACGCGCTGGGGCGTGAGGTTATGGGGCTTGCGCACGACGGCCCTCCGGCCGTGCACCTGGACATCGAGC
>JAQBPC010000035.1 GCA_028287725.1 Chloroflexota bacterium
CAGTCCAAAAGCATACAGAGCGGCACAGGTCCTCGCCAGTCACATTGCGCGACACGGAGAAAGCAACGTGCGGTCAAGGGCTGTAGATCATGAGTTGCCAGGGCCCGCCGAAATGGACTCGGCACTCGCCTCTGGCCATCACATCAACGAAACACCGCCAAAAACGTTAACTGCAACTTGACCACCCATATTTTATGATCGATAAGTTTATGGCTAGCCCTGTCATCCCTTCCAATGCGCGGTGACGCAGTTGAAGAGGCTTACGGTCAATGCCATGGTATTTCAGGAATGGTGCTTTGTGAATGCTCTAGGAGTACGCTCGTGACCCGGTCGGCGAGATCCTGTTGAGCAAGTACAGCGCTGCGGCTCGCTTCGCATACCTTTGGGATCTGCTCAGCGCACTGGTGAAAAGGGAAATCCAGTTACGCTACCGCAGGTCAGCGCTCGGCATACTCTGGTCGCTGATCAATCCGCTCCTGTCCCTGCTGATCTTTGTGTTCCTGTTCCAGGGCGTATTGAAGATCAATGTGCCCCACTACCCGGTCTATGTGTTTAGTGGATTACTCGCCTGGAACTGGTTCAGTTCCAGCATGACCAGCTCAACATTCACGCTATTCACCAACCGCGATCTCGTGCGCACTCCATCGTTCCCGATTGAAATCCTGATACTGGTCAATGTCAGTAGTAACCTGGTTAGTTATCTCCTCGCCCTACCCGTCCTGCTCGGCCTGATTCTCGTGAGTGGGGTACCACTCGGCCTCACGCTTCTGGCCTTACCGTTTATCGTGCTGGTGCAGTTTCTCCTTACAGCCGGCCTATGCTTCGTGGTGTCGGTCCTGAACGTGTATTATCGCGATATCGAGCATCTCGTCGCGGTCTCGATAGGGATCTGGTTTTATCTCACGCCGGTCTTCTACAAGACCGGTGCCGTGCCGGCGCACTACGCAATCATCTTCGCCGTGAATCCCATGGCGCAGCTCATGAACGGCTACCACGCCATATTCCTCACGCACCAGATGCCGGATACGGTTTCGTTATTTCTGTTAGGCGCGGTCAGTAGCGTAGCCTTTGCAGCCGGGTTGATGTTCTTCCGGCACTGGAAGGTTGACTTGGTTGATGCAATCTGACTGGAGCACGGAAACGTGTACGCGATAGAAGTACAGGACGTCTGGAAGCGCTACTGGTTGCAGGATGAGCGGCCCAGAACGCTCAAGGAGACGGTGGTCAGCCGGTTTCGTCAACGACGAGCACGCAAAGAACTCCTGGCGCTGCAGGGAGTCACCCTGCACATAGGCTGGGGGCGCACCGTCGGCATCATTGGCAATAACGGGGCGGGCAAGAGCACTCTCTTGCGGCTGCTGAGCGGCCTGGGTCGCCCGACACGTGGGACCATCCGCCACAACGGCCGCATGTCAACGCTGCTGGAGCTTGGCGCCGGGTTTAACTCGGAGCTGACGGGCCGCGCGAACGTCCTCATCGGCGGCCTCGTGTCCGGCCTAAGGCGGCGTGAGGTAGAAGCACGGTTCGCCGAGATAGTCGATTTCGCAGAGCTATGGGACTTCATCGACGCGCCGATGCGCACGTATTCCAGCGGCATGTACGTCCGGCTTGCCTTTGCGACCGCGATAAACCTGGATCCGGATATTGTGATCGTCGATGAGGTGCTGGCCGTCGGTGATCTGCGCTATCAGCGCAAGTGTTTCAACCGGCTTCTGGATCTGAAGCGGTCTGGCAAAACCATTGTGGTTGTTTCCCATGACATGGGCCAGATTGAGACGCTCTGTGATGAGGTTATCTGGCTGGATCGCGGGCGAGTGCGCGCCCACGGACCAGCCCCCGATGTCATTGCTCAGTACAAGAGCCGGCTCTTCGCGGCCAAGCAAGATGCGGCACCATTACCCACCTACGAGAGCGCCGGCACCGTGCCGGCTGTTGCCGACACCATCTCCAACCATTCACCGACCCAGGCGCCGGGGAACGCCGCATGCCGGCTAACGGGGGTGTGGCTCTACAGTGAAGATGGTATGGAGATCGATTCCCTGGAGTCAGGCGAGGCCCTGCAGGTGGAATTTTCATACAGAGCCCCCAATCCCTTGGGGCGCCCCCTCTTTTCGGTAGGCATCTTCCAGGAAGACGGTACCAAATGCTATGAGGCAGTGACCGAGGCCGATGGCCTCTATCTCGATCTGGTGCAGGGTGAGGGTAGTTTGCGATTGATGTTCTCGGAACTCGCTCTGATGAGTGGCTACTACTATATCGACGTAGGAGTCTACGCCCCCAACTGGGAGCAAACGTATGACTATCGTCATAAGGCCGCCAACTTGGTCGTCCATGGCGCAACTCCAGGGAGCGGCATCTTTCTAGCTCCGCACGCGTGGCGCATCGGCACAGGTTCGACTCAGGAGCCCAATGAGAGCCATCGAGGGTAGCATGCTGGACTGCGTGAGCTGGCAGTGCAGGTGAACAGCCACACCACCAACAAGATAACGCCATGGCGTACGCCATGAGTGACCACAGTGGCCATGAACCAGTGACGGTCGTGGTAGCGACGCGTAACCGCGGGCAGGGTATCGTCGCGAGCATCGCGAGCATCTTGAGCATCGACTATCCGGCATTCGAACTGCTTGTCATTGATCAAAGCACCGACGACCGGACACGAGCTGCCGTGTGCCAGTTCCGTCACGATCCGCGGTTCCGCTACCTACGCAGCGCGAGCAAGGGGTTGGGCCGAGCCCATAACCTCGCTATCGCGCAGGCCAGGAGCGAGATCATTGCTGTCACTGATGACGATTGTCTGGTGCCGCCAAACTGGCTGAGCGCCATAGTGAGCGCGTTTTCAGCAGACCCGCGCGTAGGCGGCATCTTCGGCACGGTGCTCGCGTGCGAGTACGACGTTACTGCCGGCTATGTTCCCATCTTTGAGCGTGCCAGGCCGGTGACGCTCACGAGGCTCGAGGATAATCTTGCTGCCGGCTTGGGTATCGGCGCATGTTTTGCACTGCGGCGTAGCATCTGGCGAGAGGTACATGGGTTCGATGAGATGCTGGGCCCCGGATCGCCTCTCGGCTCGCTGGAGGACCGAGACATGGCCTTAAGGATCCTGTTAGCCGGTTACCACGTCTCGTATACGCCCACCGTGCAGGTGGTCCACTACGGATTCCGCCGTAATAACCAACTGAGACAGCTGGCTCGTCGCGATTGGTTTGGCTTTGGTAGTAGCTTTGCAAAATATCTCAAGTGCGGTCATTGGGCGCTGACGCCGTATATGCTGCGCGAGATGTGGATTGGACAGGCGGTGCATCAAGCGATTCATCACTGGCGGATCGAACGTAGGATCGGGCGGCTGACACCGATAGCGTCATTCTGGTGTGGTTTCGCGGCCGGTCTGATGGTCCCCGTGGACCGGCGCACCGGCCTCTTCATCATGATTGGGAAGACGCGCCGACAAGCAAAAACGTCCAGGCAATAGCGTCGGTTTCCTGGACTAACAGTAGCTAATCCAGCGAGGCGTGAAGGTTGCATTACGCTCTAGCGCACGACTGTCGACGTTCCAGTGATCCATCAACACCATCACGGTCCGCGCCGGCGGG
>JAQBPC010000050.1 GCA_028287725.1 Chloroflexota bacterium
AGACCGTTGAGGTAGTCTTCGAACGTCTGGCAGATAATTCCGGGCTGCACATACGCGACGAGCGACTCGTTATCGACTCGCAGCACCTTGTCCATCCGCCGCATGTCGATGACCAGGCCGCCTTCGGTGGGCACCGACGCGCCGTTCACACCGGAGCCGCCACCCCACGGCGAGATCGGCACACCATGCTTGCCGGCTGCGCGGACGATCGCGCTGACCTCCTCCGTCGTCAAGGGCAGCACCGCCACATCCGCGTGTCCAAGTGGCTCGGGTATCGCCGCGGCAGCTACCGACTTCCAGTACCAGTCCGCGCCGTACTGCTCGAGAGCCGGTGCCTCGGACACAATCCTGTCTGCCGGGAGGATCTCTCTCAGTGAGCGCTTCAGTGCCTCACTATCGCCGCGCATCATGGTCACCTAGCCTCTCATGGCCCACATTGCCTTGTGCTGCCGAGAATATACCGACGGCATGGCTTTGTCAACAGATCCTCGATAGAAAAACGCTGGTTGACTACGAGGTTTATTGCAATATTCCTATACGAATGCATCAGCTAAGTGAAAGAAAGTGACTCGTTTACGTTACAAGTCTGTGTTGACATGGGAGGGTGGATGTGATAATGTCCACAGCCAAAGCCCCGAGAATGCGGTGCTTAGCAAGCCGTAACTTTGTTGCAGTGGCCAGTTAGGAGGCGAGTCTCGAGAGGAGGGAGTTGAATCCAACGAGTTCTTTATGGACGAACAGGCCCGACCCCATGGCGGGGTAGCCAATGAAGGCGCATTCCTACCCGTTCTCATTGTTGGAACTGAGAGGAAAGGGCAGTATTCTATGAAGGCGCGTCTATGGCGCGCGGTTTCGGCCGCGGCACTTATCTCCTGTATCTCTGCCGGCAGCCTTGCCCAGTACTCACACCCCACGCATGCTGCTGGGAAGACCCTCCACGTTGCCTGGTTCGAGTTCGGACCGGCGGACGTCCTGGCTACCCTTGGCCAGCAATATGGCCGTGAGACCGGCACGACAATCGCAGTCGACCGGCCGCCGCTCGCGCAGTGGTACACCTCGGTGTTCAATCAGTTCGCGGCTCACCATACAAGCTTTGCCGCTGCCGCGCTCGACAGCCAGTGGCTTGGCCAGGCAGTTACGGACCATGATGTACCGGAGCTCACGCCGTGGCTGAAGGCGAACCTGAAGGTCACCGACTTCTATCCGTACCTCTTCGCCTCCTATAGCCAGTATCCGCAGCGCACGCCCGGCACAACCGGCAGCCTCGATCTTGCGCGTGGCCACTTCTACGGTGTCCCATGGTTCGCCGATGCCAAGATGTTTGCCTATAGGAAGGACTGGTTCAGCGACCCAGCGAACCAGGCGGCATTTAAGGCCAAGTACCACTACGCACTTGGCGTGCCAAAGAGTATGGATCAAATCGTCGATATCGCCGACTTCTTCACGCAGCCCTCAAAGGGTATCTATGGCTACGCGACGCATGAGCAGACCGGGTACGATGCCGCAGCTGAAACCTTCCTGCCCTGGTGCTGGAACTATGGCGGCGAAATATGGAACTCCAAGACCGGCGCTGTCCAGGGATACGTCAACAGCCCGCGCTGCGCTCATGCCTTGCAGCTGGTCGACCACCTGACACAGAAGGACTCTCCTCCTGGGTCCGGCAGCAACTTTATTGCTGAGGTCACCAACGATATGAACCAGGGCAAGGTCGCGATGATTGAAAGCTGGCTCTGCTGCTTCGCCGGGCTGTTCGACCCGAAGGCAAGCACCCTCGGCAAGACCAAGGCGGAGATTGCGAACAAGATCGGCTTCTTCAATTATCCTGGCGAGACGTACATGGGCACGACGAGTCGCGTCGCCCCACTTGGCGGCATGGGCCTATCGCTGTCGTCATATGCTTCGCAGGCCGACCAGCAGGAGATTCTGAAGTTTGTGAAGTGGTTCCTCACTCCGCGAATTCAGCAGGAGTGGTACACAATGGGGGCCACCCCCGCAAACAATGTGATTCTCCAGAGCGCGGGCTTTAAGGCGGCCCAGCCGTGGAATCCGCTGACCGCGCAGGTGTTCTCCATGGTGAAGGACTTCTGGAACATGCCCGAGTACTCCACCATGCTGAAAGTCATGAACGACGGCATCAACGCCAGCATGACCGGGCAGAATAACGCCAAGACAACGCTGGATACGATCGCCAAGAAACAGGCTGCAATCCTGGGCGCCACGGGCCGGTATTCGGCATACCAGTAAGCAAACGCCGGCAACCGGTTATCTCCTGGAAGCGTTTCGTACACCTCGGGTGATGTTGCCGCCCACCATGCCCCTGATACAGCAGGGGCATGGTGGGCTAAGAGGTGTGATGCAGAGAGGCGAGGATAGGCAAGGTGGCCACGCTTAATCAAGCTGTACCCGTCGATGAGCCGCGCCAAGAGGAGATGGGCCGGCAGGAGCGGCGCAGTCCCTGGCTTACCGACCGGCGCATGGCGATTCTGTTCATTGCCCCGAGCATAATTCTGCTGCTGGCGATCAGTATTTTCCCACTCATCTGGTCGGTTTACCTTAGTTTCACCCGCTACAGGGTGACGGGTACGCACCCACCGAAGTGGATTGGACTCGACAACTACCGGAATATCCTCACTCAGAACGATCCGATCTACGACGTATGGCATCAGTTCCAGGTTACGGCCGCAATCGTCGTCACGGCGGTAGGGCTTGAGTTCCTGCTTGGCTTTGGGCTGGCGCTCTTGCTGGTGCGTAAGTTCCCTGGCCGCGGCTTGCTTCTCACGCTCATGCTGACGCCGATGATGTTGGCGCCGGTTATCGTAGGGCTATTCTGGAAGTTCATGCTCGATGCGTCATTCGGCGTCGTCAACTACATGCAGAGCGCCTGGTTCCACTTCCCCCGCGTCGACTACGTGAACCAGCCTACGTCCGCCACCGTGGCGATCATCATGGCCGACGTGTGGATGTGGACCCCGTTTATGCTGCTCATTTCGGTTGCCGGCCTCTCGGCGATTCCGAAGTATCTCACGGAGGCGGCGCTCGTCGACCGCGCATCAGCCTGGTTCCGCTTCCGGCATATCACGTTGCCGTTGGTCTGGCCATTGTTGTTGATTGCATTGTTGTTCCGCACCATCGATGCCATTAAGCTCTTTGATTTGCCGTTTACGCTCACGGGCGGTGGTCCGGGTGATGCCACGCAGACCATCTCCTACACCCTGTACCAGAAGGCGTTCAACGACTACGACACCGGAAGCGCCTCGGCGCTGGCCTACATCATCCTGATCATGGTTATCGCCCTGGCGAACATTTACATTCGCAACCTGAATAAAGCCGCAGCGGCCTAGGAAGGAACGAGGAACACATGGCAAGCATGGCTGCGGTAGAAACCGACACAGCAGGACGCCGGCCAACTGTCCTTCGAGCCGCGGGGACCGGACTCTTCGCCGCGCTGCTTGGCGTCGCGGCAATCTTCTTCCTGTTCCCGATCTTCTGGATCTTTACCACCTCATTCAAGAACCTGGCCGATGCACAGTCTCCCGTGCCGAAGTTCTTTAACTTCACGCCCACGCTCGACAATTACCGGCATATCTTCAGCAACCCCTCGGGCGCCTCTACGGACTTTCCCCACTATTTCGTCAACAGCATCGTCATCGACGTGAGCGCCACGGTGATCGCTCTGCTTTTAGGGACACTTGCGGCCTATGCCTTCTCGCGCTTCAGAGTGGTCGGGAAGAACGACATGTTGTTCTTCATCCTGAGCACGCGCATGCTCCCTCCGGTTGCGGTGCTGATCCCGATCTTCCTGATGTACACGTTCTTGAGCCTGACCGATACATACTACGGCATGATCTTGCTGTACACGACCTTCAACATTCCTTTTGCCGTGTGGATGATGAAGGGCTTCATCGACGAGATTCCGCGCG
>JAQBPC010000435.1 GCA_028287725.1 Chloroflexota bacterium
CCTCCAGCTCCTCGGGCGTAGCAAGCCGCAGATCGCCGGCGCCGACCGCGTTCGCCAGCTTCGTCTCGTTCACATCCATGTCGCCGCGAACCACGGCGAAAATCAGCCGGTCGCCTGCCTGAAAGAACGCTGCCTTGGCCGTACGTGACGCCGGCACATCGAGCAATGCCGCCAGCGCCGCGATGGTCTGGGTACCCGGTGTCTCCACGACCTCCAGTGGCTTCAAATCCTCGGAAAGCGGGGCGTCCTTTCGGAAGGTCGCAACTTGCAGATTGGCGGCATGACCACACGCTTCGCAGATTGACAGCGTATCCTCGCCCATCTCAGAGAGGAACATGAATTCGTGGGCCATCGAGCCGCCCATCATGCCGACGTCCGACTGTACAGGCAGTACCTGCACGCCGGCCCGCTGAAAGATCTTGAGATACGCGTTATAGACCGCCTGGTACACGAAGTCGAGACCCTCCGCCGAGGTGTCACACGAGTACGCATCCTTCATCGTGAATTCCCGGACGCGAACCAGGCCGCCGCGCGAACGGGGCTCATCGCGGAACTTGGTCTGGATCTGGTAGAGCAGCACCGGCAGCTGGCGATACGACCGGACCCGTTTCCGCAGCAGGTCGGCGATCACCTCTTCGTGTGTCATCGCAAGGACCATGTCGCGGCCACCGCGGTCGGTGAAGCGTGCCAGCTCCGGGCCAATCGCGTACCAGCGGCCAGTCTCCTGCCACAGCTCGGCCGGATGCACGATGGGCATTACAATCTCCTGCCCGCCGATCGCGTCCATTTCCTCCCGAAGGATTCGCTCGACCTTCTGCTTCACACGCATGCCCAGCGGCAAGAACGAAAAAATGCCGGCCGCCAGTGGCTGTACGTAGGCGCCGCGCAACAACAGCTGATGGCCGGCAAACTCGGCATCCGCCGGGTTCTGCCGCAACGTATCGCAGAACAGCGCGCTTCGGCGCATCGTCGTTCTTCCCTTCATCAATGCAAAGACCTTTCGTCCTGCAGTGGGCGAAAGGTCTTTGCATGTTTGCGTCTGGACGCAGTATATCAGCAGGATTTATTGATAGTTGAGTCCGCTCATTCGCCGGGTGGGCAAATATCGGCGCGGCACCGCTCGATGCGGGGCTCAACGTGGTAGAACCTACTGTACGATTACATCACTCCGCTGCCGAGGCAACGGCCGTCCGAGTACGCTCCGTTATCACCATGAAGGCGATGTAGTCGGCGTTGTGGAAACGCCGGTTGCGTATACGCACTTACGCCGTGCGAAGCTCCTCGACGTCATGCTTGCCATAATCCTGCGGCACTACCTCGTGCGTCCAATCTATGATCAATTGCTCGATCGCCCCCGCGACGAGCGCATAAGTTGGCTTTTGGTAGTCCTTGGCCATCAACTGCAAAAGGCCTCGATGTGGAGGAGGCAGCAAATCGATGTACTGGATTGTTGCCTCTCGCAGACTTCGCTGCTCGGTGCGATCTTCCTGCTCTATCAATGTTGTCTCCTACTAAGTTCGTGTTCGTAATTTGCGTGGTTCCGCTGCTTACCGGGCCCGACGAACGCAGTGAGTGTAGCACAGAATTCGACGCTTGTGACTATATTTTTTGCTCAATTTTCATACAAGAGTCATTTCTTTTAGGGAAAATATGCACGTAAGTGGTGCAATATTGACAAACTGTCGGCACGGATTTAAGCAAAAAAGGCACATGTTGTTTCATTCTGTTTGAATTTGCGCTACTGCTCGCCGATCAGCCGGCCCCGCTTGCACCTTACGCGAATGCCGTGTAACCGCATGGCATTTCGCCGGCATGCAGTCACTGCCCGATCAATCCGTGCCGGATCTTATTCGCCGGCTTGCTGGGCCTAGGGCCCGTGGCCAGTATACCTCCGTGCCTGCCGCTGCACTCCTTCGGCGAGGCTCAGCACCGAAGCGTAGTGATGGTATCGCAGCATGATTGCATCGTACCATAGCTCCCCGACGCTCCCCGCGGCGCGGCAGCCACGCTCGCCATTCGTGCGCTGCCATGCAAGGCCCATTGCGACTGGCCCGCCGCAAACGCGCACGCTGTGTTGCGGTAGAAGCAACCGCAAGGACAGGTTTGCCGGCGCACGAGGGCGCCGGTAGTACGCATGCAGTCCACCCATTTCTCGACGTATGCCACGTGGCTGCAAATGATTGATTGTAGTCGGATAGAGAGCTTGATCGACGGTTAAGTTATATAGTAACTATTTATTTATATGGTTGTGTTGGATATTTAGATATAGCACACTGATGACGATTACACAAATTTCCTGCAATCCATAGCGGCAATATTTCCGGAAAGTTCCAATCTTCGCTGTTACCGGCCGTGGCTTTATGCGCGGCCTAATGCTTCATTCCTCCAGGAGGCGGCTCAGCCCGCTTTAGAGATTGACGGGTAGGAACTGGTCAGCTTGTTCGATGACGAGGGTTTCAGAAATACATCCAGAAAAAACAGGTCTGGAGAGCAGGGCGATGGGGCTAAAGCTGCGCTATCGCCTGTTCTATGGAGAGGATCCTAGGGATATATTCAATGCACTGTCGAAGTTCAATGACGATTATGGCTTGCCATCTTGGATCAGGCTGGGATTGCACGTCGACTCTGTGAGGCTCGTGTAGCCGATCTGGATCAGCTACCGCGTTGCCGGCGACCCTGGGCGTCGAAGCGAAGATTCCACCTAGCTGATGCACGTGCTGCTCAACCAATGCCTGTACAGCAACCAAACAACCGATCTGACCGACGACCGGCTCAGCCGCCAATCACGCCTCAGCCGATCTTCCGCATATCTATCCCCCCACCGCACTGCCGATAACTATACTAGAACAGAAGATCTAGTTTCTTGGGGGATTGGCATGGCACGCGTAGAGTATCGCGAGCTGCAGTGCAAGAGCGTGCTCAACCGCGTGCATGGCATGCCGTTCAAATGGAGCATCAATCCCTACCGCGGCTGCGCCCATAGCTGCCATTACTGCTATGCCCGTGGCACCCATACCTACCTTGACCTCGGGACCGGTGACGATTTCTCCGGCATCATCTTCGCCAAGGTCAACGCTCCGCAAGTGCTGCGCGCCGAGCTGCGACGCCCCTCGTGGCGACAGGAGGCCGTCTCCATCGGCAGCGCCACCGACCCCTATCAACCTGCCGAGGGGCATTTCCGCATCACACGGAGCATACTGGAAGCCCTGTATGACCATGCGAACCCAACCAGCATCGTCACCAAGGGCACCTTGGTCCTGCGGGACCGTGACCTGCTGGCGGCGCTCAACCTGCGAGCCGGTTGTACGGTCTGCTTCAGCGTGCCGACGATCGACACCGCGATCTGGCGCGCGAGTGAGCCGGGTACGGCCCCGCCGGCGAAGCGTCTGTGGGTCATGGAGCAGCTCGCGGCGGCC
>JAQBPC010000438.1 GCA_028287725.1 Chloroflexota bacterium
TCTCCAGCTCCAGGGTAGATGCGGGCTTGACATCCCAGCCATTCCATCCGGTCACCGCGCCGGCGGTCATAATCTCGAACGGTTTTACGCGGGCACGGCCCCAACGGGAGAGGAAGCTCTGGCGCACATAGTTGGGCGCATGCCCTTCGATGGAGACGAGATCCGCGCTGTCGATCGGGTCGCCCGGTGCCCCGGCCGCATTATAGGTAACGATCGCCTCGGGTAGGGAAGTGCGGATCGTTCCATACATCTCTTGCAGGAAGTCTGCCGTCGAGTCGGTCATGAAGTGAAAGCTCTCACGCCGTTCCTCCTGCGTCGGTTCAAGCGGCAGCATCCTGCTGAAACGCTGCTGAAATGCTCGCTGGCAGCCTAGACAGTAGCAGGGAAAGTTCTGACTATGAATGAGCCAGAGCGGCGTGGTACCCCAGGCCAGGGGGATGATGTCCAGCCAAATACCGTCCCACCGAGCGTGCGAGACCAGTTCCTTAAGCTGCTGTAAGGCGAAGGCACGATAGCCCGAATTCGGGCAGGCGGTAAAGAAGGGCCCGATTTTGGGGGCATTGCCCGCACGGTCGGTGGCGCGCCACTCCGGATGCAAGCCGAGGGCGAAGTTATCGAAACAGACGCTAAAGTAGGCCATGATGCGCATACCAGCGCGATAGCACTCGGTCTGCAGTTCGGCCATTACATCGCGTGGATAGGGCAGGCCAAGCGAGCAGGGATAGTAGCAGACACCGTGGTGATCCTTGGCGTAAACCTGCACGAGAGTGACTCCTGCGTCCCGCAGCCGCTGCACGTACTCGCGCGCGTCGAACCGCTCGCCGCGTTCACCCGCCCATTGGGGCGACACGTAGAGGATGTGGACCTTGCGCAGTGTCTCGTTATACCAGCTCATTGGGGATCTCCTTAAAAAGCCGATGGTCGGCGTGGCTGCGCGGTGGCATGGGATAGCGTTACCGGAAGGCGCCCAAGGTCATCCCCTTGGTGATCTGGCGCTGGAACAGGGCATACAGAAGCAGCAACGGGGTCACGCTCAGGGCCATGGCCGCGAACAGCAGATTCCATTGCACCTGATATTGTGTTTTGAACGCGAGTAGGCCGACGTTGATGGTTTGCATGTTCGGATCGGAGAGCAGAATGAACGCGAAGAGCAGCTCGCTCCAAATGCCGACCGCGTTCACGATGGTGACGCTCGCGAGCCCTCCCTTGGAGATGGGCAGGACGATACGGATAAAGACGCCGATGTCCGAGCAGCCATCGACGCGCGCGGCATCTTCAAGCTCACGCGGCATGGAGTCGTAGTAGGCGCGGAGCAGAAGAATGCTGAAGGGCATCCACAGGCCGGTATAGACTGCCACGATGCCCACATAGCTGCTCAGCAGTTGCAGCCCATTCATCAGGGAATAGATGGGGATCAGCAGGGCGGTAATAGGCATTGCCAGCGCCAGGATGAATAGCACCTGTACGAAACGCGCGCCCGGGAAAGGAAAGCGCGCCAGGGCGTAGGCGGCCATTGAGGCAATGACTCCGACAGCCACCAGTGAGGCGATGGTCACGATAAAACTGTTCTCGAGATAGGTGGCAAATGAGGTGGCGTCACCGCCGCCGTCGAAGAGTTGCGCGAAGTTGGTCCACTGGAGTTCTGTAGGAAGGGACCACGGGCTCAGGAACACCTGCTCGCTCGTCTTGAGCGAATTGTTATAGAGAAATAGCAAGGGCATCAGGACCAGCGCCGCCCAGGCGATCAGCGGCACGTAAATGGCGATTCGCACACCGATCGTTTTGAAGTGAGCGAGACTCACGCGCGCAATCCCTCCGCTGTGCTCAAGTTGTGGCCACGAGGGGCCGGACAAGACGCAGGTAGACGAAGGCGATGGTGCCGATAATCACGATCATCGCCACCGCGACGGTCGAGCCGTAGCCGTAATCGGAATACAGAAACGCGGACTGATAAAGCTTCACCCCGAGCAAGGTTGTGGCAGTGCCAGGGCCACCCTGAGTCATCGCCCAGGCAACATCGAAGGTACGCATGCCAAAAATCACTTGCAACATCACCAACACGAGCGCCACGCCCTGCACGAGCGGCCAGGTGATATAACGGAGGCGCTGCCAGCCATTGGCCCCGTCCATGCGCGCCGCCTCATAGAGCTCCAGTGGAATGCCCTCGATAGCGGCGAGGAACACGATCATCGGAAACCCGGTGTATTGCCAAATACTAACCAGGATGATCGTCCACAGGGCAGTGGAGGGGCTGGCGAGCCAGAGTGGCGGGCTAAAGCCCAGCGAGCTGATGACGGTATTGACGGCGCCGTTGGTGGGATCGAGCAGCATGCCCCAGAGCACGCCCACCACGGTCATGGGGAGCAGCACGGGGATGAAGTTTACTATGCGGAAGAACCGCCAGCCGCGCACGCGCTCGGCGATGGCGACGGCGAGGAAGAATCCGAGGGTCGCGGTGCCGAGCGTGGTGCACGCTGTGAAAATAACGGTGATACGGAGTGAATCGAGCAGGCCGGAGGTATTGGAGAACATTGCTCGATAGTTGTCCAGACCGATGAAGGTGCTTTTCCCCAGGCCATCCCAGCGGTCGAGGCTGAGAATCAGCGAATCGATCACCGGATAGCCGATAAAAATCAGCACCACCGCGATGGCCGGTGAAATGAACAGATAGGCCAGGCGATATTTCCAGATCTGTTGCATTAGCCGGGCCGTCCGCCGCGTGGTGGGGTTCCTGGGCAACGCGTATGCCACCGGCTCTACGCGCGGATCGAGATTCACGTAATCTGGCTCCTGATTCACGTAGTCTGGCTCCTCGATCGGCAGTGGAACGGTTGCCGAGTTGTGGTTCGGTGCCAACCGACACCTGTGTTGCCACTATCCTCTCCAGGTAGGCAAGCCTTGGCCATAAGCCTGGAGAGGATAGTGGCCGGATGTGTGCGCTGGGCAGGCCGAGGGATTACCGGATTAGCTCCCCGCTCGCACCTGGATCAGCGCCGTCTGGAGTTGAGTTCCAACGTCCTTCGGGCCAATGCTGCCGGCCATCAGTTGCGACATCAAGGTGTAGTTGAGCTGACCAAGCTTGGTGGCGACCGGGTCATCCCAGCCAATCGCGCTTCCTACCTTCCCGAGCTGCTTCCACATGTCGTAACCAACAACCCCGAGGCCCTTCATAGCATTTGCAGGGATATCGAGGCGAGCGGGTGTCAAGATGCCGCTACGTGCCAGCGCGGTCTGACGTTCCAGCGACATATGGTAGGCGAGGATTTTCTTTGCGGCGTCCACGTGCTTCCCGTGTGTGAGGATCTCCTCGGCGTTCCCCATATACAGGAGGAACTTGGGCTCGATCTCTTTGACCATCTTGGGATAGAGCATCCATGCGAAGTCGAGACTTTTGGCGAATCCGCCGAGCATACCTTTGCCCGATGCCCAGGACCCATCGGAATACAGGGCGGCCTTGCCCGTGGCAAAGTATTGCATAGCCTGGAGCTCGGTGCGGCCCATGAAGCCGGTAGCGAAGACTCCTTTGTTTTTCCAATCGACCATCTTCTGGTTTACCGCGAGCCAGCGAGGGTCCGTGTACCGGTAGGTCATGGGTACGCTTTTTAGCCAATTCTCACGCAGGTTCTTAACAAACGGCTCGGGGGTCATACGTTGGAGCAGGACATCCTCCACGTGGGCGAGCATGAAGGCATTCACACCGCCGATGGAAATGGAATCGTACCCGGCGTGGCGCAGGCGATCGATGGCGTCGAGGAACTCAGCCTCGGAGTCGAAATATGGGTGGTCAGAGGGTGGTGCCTTGATGCCGGCCTTCTTGAAGGCATCTTTACGGTAGTACAGTTGCGGATACCAAACGACGTTATCGACCACGCCGTAACGATGGCCGTCGGCCGCGACATACCCTTTTACCGCTGCATCGGGCAGGACATGATCCCAGCCCTGTGACTTGTAGAGGTCATCAAGGGGAACGAATAGTCCGGCGGAGGCCATTTGATTGTAGAAACCGGCGCCGCCAAACCAGTACCAGCACATGTCGGGGGCAGCGGACGACGCGGCAATATGTGGAAACAGCACCTTATAGTCGTTTTCGGAGCCACCGGGGATACGCACCTTCAGCGTGATACCGGTGCCGGCAGCGTGACTCTTGTTCCACGCGACGGCGTCTGCGCTCCACATCGGACCAACTGTCCCGGGAAGCGCCTCAACCGTGATCGTAGTGTTGCCCGCAGCGTGCTGTGCGAAGGCAGCGGCCGCGGGTCCGGTCAGGCGGGATGCGGCCGCAGCACCCGTGGCGGCCGCGGCCAGCTTGAGCAGATCGCGCCGCTTCAATTCTCGCCGGCCGATCAGGTCCTCGATCGACATGGTCTTTACCTCTTTTACTTAGGGGCAACTCGTCGACACGGGAATGGATCAGTCTGCCGAGCCTGGGACCCGGCCAGTTGGTGCAATGACGCCCAGGTTGACGAAGTCGTGTTCGACGCTCTCAAGATGCTTATGCATCGCCTCGGCCGCCGCTTCAGGATCTTTCCTACATACCGCCTCCACGATCTCTTCGTGATACTTCATCGCACGCATGACAGCGCCTTCGGCATTGAAGCCCTGTAGGATGCTTTCGCGCAGGAGATAGCGGATAGAACCAATGATCCAGATGAGGAGTTGATTACGGGCCATCACCGCGAGAGTATGGTGAAAGGCAATGTCATATTCGACCCAGCGCTCAGCATCTCCAGTGAAACGCGCCATCTGCTCAGCGCAGTCGCGCAGAGTCGCGTACCCCTCGGGATCTGAACGTAGCGCCGCAAGGCGGACGATCGCAGTCTCGATCGCCAGTCGTGTCTCGGTTAGTTCATCAAGGCCAACACCGTCGAGTCGCATGAGGAGTTGAAGGGAGTCACTGAGTGAACGGTGGCCGGGGCGAGCGACAAGAATGCCTTTGCCCTGCTGCACCTCGACCAGCCCCTTCTGTGCCAGCACCTTCACGGCTTCTCGGATCGCGGTGCGGCTCACGCCGAAGCGCTCGGCAAGCAGGCGCTCGGCCGGAAGGGCGACTCCAGGCGCGAGCTGACGGTCGATGATCAGGCTCTCGATCTGCGAGACCACGGACTCAAAGAGGCGTTCGCGCTCGATGCGCTTGAGCTTATGTTCAAGCATTTCCCAGTCTCATGCTTCAGGTCTAATAGGCCAAGACGCGTGATGGAGAGACGCGTGAAGCATCATGGATAGACGCCCCTAACTCTTGGGAGAACCTGAGTACGAGTGTTCTGTCCGAGTAATGAAACTGAGCATATATGGTTATCATACCAGTGTCAATGGTGCTACGACGGCAATTTCAAATCAACTCGCTCGGAAGGATCCCCGGCCTCCGATGCGCCCAGCTTTACGAGTCTCTCCACTGGTGCGATACACTTACGGCCAGTCGTTGCCGGCGCGCAGGGCCGTGGGGAAGGTCTACACGCAGCAGAGACGATGGGCCCAGCGGCCGGTCGTACATTTACGGCCCGTTCGGCACGGGAAGCGCGTCGGTGAGACTCATGCGCACGGTGGTCAGGCCTATTGTGCATTCCCGCGAGGTCTCGCGTCTCTCTCTTCTCACGCTGGGTGGCAAAACTCTGCTCGTCGAACACGCCCCGAGTATCGTCGCATAGTCTCAGTGGACCGCCCAGCTCGACAAGTGCCGACGACAAGTGACAATGCTCGCCGTACGTCTCGCATAGGATCGAGCGTGTTGAAAGACGTGGTTATCCCGGCATAGGCACGACCTTCGGTGCTGGCCAAACCGTGTAGTGGTGTGGTTAGGTGCACGGGATTGATCGGTATGTCTGATCAGGAACGCGTCAAATAGGGGAGGAGCACGGCCCCCGGCAGTCCCCGCCGTCCCTAGCTGGTCGGCTGGAGCCAGCGTTTGAGGTTCTACCCTGCCACAATCAGCACGCCCTCGATGTTGAGATTTCGGAGTCCTCGGAACCGGAGCTTGAGCAAGCCGTGCCACTGTTTCGCCTC
>JAQBPC010000080.1 GCA_028287725.1 Chloroflexota bacterium
TTCGTCGCACGTGCCTGCAAGATGAATACGTATCGCGCGTATTTGCCGCCGTCTATTACCACGACAGACTGGCCGCGCTCTCCAGCCGACTCCAACAACGTCTGGAACATACTACAACAGAATGTCATCCCAATGGGCCTGGCTTTCTACTCTGGCGAGTCATACTTCCGATCGCCTGGTCGATAGTGCTGGTTGGAGTAAGCGTGACCGTCATCGGCGGTACCACAGGCTGGCTATATTGGCTTGTGCCGGTATTCATTGCGCGACTTACCGCGGCCGTGCGAAGTGCCTGGGAACTGCTGCTGCATTTCGGCCACGATGAAGCCAGGGATGAACGCGAGACGGCCTCAGCGATGGGGCAATGAACCCACAAGAGCCACGAGAAGTGCGCAGCTTGGCGGCAGAACGAGCGCGCGGTGGCTGTGCTGCGACCTCAGAGCAGCCCGCTCACTAACCCGCCATCCACCTGTATTGTCGACCCTGTGATATAGCCCGCCTGCTCGCTGCACAGATAGGCGATCGTGGTTCCCATGTCACGAGGCTCGCCGACCCGGCCTGCCGGAACGCCTCTTGCCCCATCAATGCGCGTAGCCGCCTCATCTCCCTCGTGCAGACTCTTCAGCCGGTCCGTGAGAATACGGCCCGGCGCAACGGTATTCACTGTGATGCCTTCGCCAGACACTTCGTTTGCCAGCGACTTGCTAAGGCCGGTCACGGCGGCGCGGAGAGAGTTGGACAGCACCAGGTTTGTAATTGGCTGCTTGACCGCCGTCGAGGTGACCGTCACGATTCGCCCCCAGTTACGGCGGCGCATTTCAGGCAGAGCCAGGCGCGTCAGGCGCACAACGCTGAGCAGCAAGCTCTCAAAAGCCGCCTGCCAGACCGCGTCATCGTGCTGCTCAAAAGGGCCGGGCGGGGGTCCACCTGTGTTATTTACCAGAATGTCCAGGCGCCCAAAATGCGAGAGCGTCTGGCGCACCAGTGCGTCTATCGCCGCTCCGTCTCGCAAATCGGTAGGTATTGCCAGCACGTCGACGCCCGACCGCGAGCGGATCTCGGTGGCAGTCGCTTCGAGCGCCTCGGCATGACGAGCGCACAGTGCCAGCTTTACGCCCTCTTGGCCAAGCGCTTCCGCGGCGGCCTTGCCGATCCCCTTGCTCGAGGCACACACGATGGCCACACGGTCACGGATTCCAAGGTCCATGCAATTCTCGCCTTTCAACTGATCAACAGACCAAGCATAGGGAAACTTACGCATTGGAGTCCAGCCGGGTACGGTACCTGAGAGCTATACTGGCACCGAGGGCAGGCTTCGGATGTAGGGGCGCGTGCCCGACCCGTCACCTATTTTCAGGAGAACAGTATGTCGGAGTCAGCTGGGATTGGCCTACTTGACGAGCTCAAGCGCGAGCTCAGCGAAATTGTCGATATCAATCGGGCCATCAACGTGCTTGACTGGGACCAAAATACCTACATGCCGCCGGGAGGCTCAACGGGACGCGCTGACTCCCTGGCCACGCTCCAGGGCATTTTGCATGCCCGCTACACCAGTGCAAAACTTGGCGAGTTGCTCAATCGCGCCCAGGACGCCGTCGCGGGGCTCGATCCAGACAGCGATGACTTCAATCTAGTCCGGGTTGCCAAGCGATACTACGACAGGCAGGTACGGATCCCCGAGGACCTTGTTTCGGAAATTGCCCGCACCGGTGCCCTCGCGTACGCCGTGTGGGTGGCCGCCCGGCGCAACAACGACTATGCTTCATTTGCGCCCTGGCTGCAGAAAAACATCGACCTTGCACGGCGCCTCACCGACCACATTGGCTATTCCGAGCACCGCTTCGATGCGTTGGTCGAAGAAGCCGAGCCCGGGATGACGACGGCTTCCGTGCGCGCCATATTCAGTGAGCTGCGCCCGCAGCTCGTCAACCTGGTGCAAGCAATTGCGCCGCAGGTCGACACTGTAGACGACAGCCCGTTGCGCCGCACCTTTGACGAAGCCACGCAAGAGCGGCTTGGTCGAGAAGTCTCGGCAAGGTTCGGTTACGACTACACGCGCGGGCGATTAGACCGCACCACCCATCCATTTGAGATAACGTTCGGTCGAGACGACGTGCGAATCACCACGCGCTACGACAAAAACTTCCTTCCCATGGCGTTGATGGGCACCATGCACGAGTCAGGGCACGGTCTCTACGAGCAGGGTATTGCCCCGGCCATCACGCACACGCCGCTGGGGCATGGCGTGTCGCACGGCGTCCACGAGAGCCAGTCACGACTCTGGGAGAATTACGTGGGCCGAAGTCTGCCGTTCTGGCAATACTTCTACCCGGTAGTGCAAGACGCATTTCCTGGCGTACTCGGCGATGTTGACGTGCGATCGTTCTATCGCGCCCTAAACAAGGTCCACCCTTCGCTGATCCGTGTAGAAGCCGACGAAGTGACCTATGGACTTCACATTATGTTGCGCTTTGAGTTCGAGATTGGCCTCCTCGACGGGACGATAAGCGTGAAGGACGCGCCGGAGGCCTGGAACGCGGCTATGGGTGACTACCTTGGCATAACGCCGAGCACGGATGCCCTGGGGATCCTGCAGGACGTGCATTGGTCCGGTGGATTTGGCGGCTTCCAGGGCTATGCGCTCGGTAATATCATCGCCGCGCAGGTCTGGGAAAGCGTTCTCAAAGCGCACCCTGATCTACCCGATCAGCTGAGGCAGGGACAGTTTTCGACGCTCCTCGACTGGCTGCATACGAACATATACCACCACGGACGCAAGTTCGACCCGGCTGACCTGATTCAGCGAGCCACCGGCGCACCACTCTCGTCCGAACCGTACATGCGGTATCTTCGGAATAAGTTCGGGGGCATCTATACGCTCTAAGGCCCTTTGCATCCTATCGCAAGGTGACCGCTGGGTAAGACCAGTATGAAAAGACAGGAAGCAACGCAGATGCTGGGATCGACGGACCATACCATCGGTACACTGCTCGCCAAGCAAGTTCGGTCGGCGCGGCGGCGTGCAACCGCGCTCACCCTTCTGCGCAGCGTACTGGACGACTCCGTTGGGCTCGCCTTCCTGGAGTTGATAGACTGCCTGGATTATAGGCCCGCGACTGACAACGGGCACGTGGATGAGGGAACTGCCGGCACAGCCAACCGCCCGCGTGGCAGCGTGGTCGCGGCCATCTATGCCCGACTGTTTGGCCTGCTCGCCACGGAGGCGGCGCCGGCCGTCGACGCCGCGGACGCCTGGCAATCGCACCTGCTGTGGCGCGTACTGGACGACCAGAATGCGTTCAGCCGTCAGGCGGAGCGACTTGGGGTAGCAACGCTCCCGCCGTCACTCCTCGATCAGGCCAGGCGGGACTTGCGCGGCCTCCAATGGCTGTACGCGCTGGGAGCCGATGCGCTCCGTGGCGCCACGGTACAGTTGGTCGGCGCGGAGCTGTCGGACGCCATGGCCGCCTGGCAATGCCTGGCGCCGCCGGCCGAGGGGGATAATCCACGCCTG
>JAQBPC010000089.1 GCA_028287725.1 Chloroflexota bacterium
TTTCTAGCGGTACTATGGAAGGTTACAGGCAGCCTCGCACTGCTCGTGATAGTGGGCGCCGGGCTGGTCCTGTTCCAGTACTTCGTATCGGATAAGCTCGTACTGCTTAGCACCGGTGCACGGTTAGTGAGCGAGCAGGAAGAGCCTGAGCTTCACAGGATTATTGAACGTCTTGCGCAGATCGTGGACTTACCAAAGCCCGGTGTCGCGATCATGGAGACACAGGTTCCGAACGCCTTCGCAACTGGCCGGAGCCCCAAGCACGCGGTGATTGCCGTTACCCGCGGCATCGTCGCGCTGCTTGAGCCCCAGGAGTTGGAGAGTGTTCTGGCTCACGAGATGAGCCACATCAAGAATCGCGACATGATGGTGCTTACTTATGCAAGCCTCTTTGCGAGTGTCGCATCATTCATCGTGCAGATCGGGATGTGGACGGGCTTTGGTGGCGGGTTTGGTGGGGGTCGAGACGACCGCGACGGCAACAATTCGGCGGCAGTGGTGTTCCTGGTGTCGGCGGTTGTGTGGGCGGTGAGCTTCTTCCTGCTACGCGCGCTGTCTCGCTATCGCGAATACGCGGCCGATCGCGGCTCGGTGTTGATCACCGGCGCGCCGGCTACGATGCGATCGGCGCTGTTGAAGGTAAGCGGCACCATGCAGCGAATCCCGAACAGCGATCTTCGCACAGCTCAGTCGATGAACGCATTCTTTATTGTGCCGCAGGTCAAGAGCGCGGCAGTTGAAATATTCAGCACCCACCCTTCGCTCGAGCACCGTCTGGCACGGCTCGAGGCGATGGAGCGGAACATGAACCAGGTTGGCCGGTAACAAAAACGGCCGCACACTGTAACGGGGTATTGACGAATGGGGGCAGGTCATGGACCTGCCCCCATTCGCATGATGTGGGGAGGACGGTGGCAGAGTGAGATTTCTGGATAGACTGCTGGGCGTCTCGAAGCCGATTGCCTCCAAGACCGAGGGGTTGTTTGCCATCTCGACCGCCGTGGTGACACTACAAGTGTCGCTGCATCTCGAGCCGAGCAAAGCCGCGGCCATTTGCTTCAAGGCAATCGAACAATCGAGATTCGAAGAGATGCAACGTGACATAAGTGAATTACTGCAAATTCGAGCCAAGGACACCGGCAGCCAGTCGCAGATGCATGCCATGTCCGATGACCTTGGGTTTCAGTGGGCAATCATACAGACTGAGGAATTCGGGGACCTGGTCACGACGTTGCATATGATAAGTGAAGAGCTGCGGTCGCGCGGCTACAGTGAGCAGCTGCTCGCCTCCGTTTTCAAATTTAGCGGTGAGGGGCGGAACGTTTACTGGGTCTACAACTACAAACGCGGGAAGTGGTATCCGTTTGTGCCGAAGGGCGACCAGCAGCGCGACAATGCGTACGAGCTACGGCTCGCATCGATGATGGAATCCGAGATGCCGGTCGAGAAAGAACTCGAGCGCTGGTACGCGATGTGGGGCATGCCGGTATAAGCGCTCCAAGGCGCGGCTACCACTTCTGGGCATAACAAAAAGCGGGTGCGGCATGAAGGCCGCACCCGCTTTTTGATTCCCGGCCTTGTTCTAGCCGGGAATCAAACCATCCTCTTTGAGGGTTGCCACGATTTCATCGTACGTGAGATCGTCGGGCGGCAAAATCGCATCAGACGTGACGATCTCATCTGCCTCGACAGGCGTTCCTTCGGTCTGCACAAAAGCAATCATCTTGTAGACCAGTGACGTCACTGCTTGTTCGTCGTGACGCGTCACGGCCTCTTGCAATTGGCTGTCCAAGCTATTCAGACCGCTAATTGCGCCATCCGCCAAGCGATATTGCCCAGAGCTCTGTACACGAATTATCATCGTCGCTGTCCGTTTTCACTTTGACCTGGCCAAGCAGGCCGGCGGCAATACGACCAGTGCACAATGTTACGATTTGCCGGCAGGCTGAGTAGTACCTACCAGGCTTTCGTGCTGGAGCAGGGATTGAACTTCCTCGATCGAGATCGCGTCATGCGGCAATACGGTGTCTGAGGACACGAGTTCCCCGGCGCCGAGCGGGATTCCCTTACTCTGCACGAGCGCGATCATCTCATCAAGTATTTGATGAACCTGTATCTCGTCCTTGGCGTGAACGGCCTCGACTAGTTTGCGATCAAGCGCCTGTAGCCCGTCGACATCGTTCTGGGCCAGTTTATACTGGCCGCTGCCCTGCACACGCACGATCATTGGCCGCCGCCCGTCTTCTCACCGATCTGCTTCGGCGGCTCGGCGCCCTGCCCCAACTGGGCTTTGAGGGCTGCCAACTCGGCATCGACGCTACTGCCGGCACTGAGCTGGTCGAGCTGCGTCTGAAGGTCATCTCCGGTACCAAGCACGTCAGGCAACGTGCCCGCGGCGGACAGCTCCCCGATGGCGTTGGCACGCGCCTGCATGGCTTGCGTCTTATCTTCGGCGCGCTGAATCGCAGCGTTGACGTCGGCCATTTCCTCGGACAGACCGCTCGCGGCCTCGCTGATGCGCACCTGAGCCTGGGCTGCGGTGTACTGCGCCTTAATGGTTTCCTTGCGCGTCTTGAAGGATTCGATCTTGGCGGCCAGGCGCTGCTCGCCCGCCTGAAGCTGCTGTTGCTGTGCTTCGAGCGTCTCAATTTGCGCCTGCATGCTGGTCAACTGGGACTGCTGATCGGACTTTCGCTGCAAGGCGAGACGTGCGAGGTCTTCACGATTCGCGGCCAGTGCCTGACGCGCCTGGTTATCATACTTTGCGGAATCCTGCTGCAACTTTGTCAGCTGCAACTGCAGGCGGGACTTCGCGGTTACGACGTCGGCGATACCGCGCCGTACCTTCTGTAACTGTTCGATTTGTTGTTCGTAAGAATAATCAAGCGTCTCATTCGGGTTTTCCGCCGCATCGAGCGCTGTATTCATCTTTGCTTTAAAAATTGTCGAGATGCGGCCCAGCACGCCTGCCATCAGAACCTCCCTATGGACGTGATTGGCGATGATAAGCCGTCTGTTGGCGCCGATGGTCAGGGGGGCGCCTCTCAGTGGCTACCATACTATAACATTAGTCAATCCATGGTGATAGTGTACTTGAAACAGCACTGAAACGGCAGCCGGCACCCGTCTCGCTCCAGTGCGGATATACACCTCAGCGATGTCGTATATTATGCGTGGAACCGGGGGCGCGAGGCCCTCATTTCGCGTATTTGGCGAGTTAGAGGAGGACCAATGAGTTCTGTCCCCGTGGCACTACAGTTGTATACGGTACGTGACGAAACGGCGCGAGATTTTGTTGGTACGCTGGAGCGTGTTGCGGCCCTTGGCTATCCGGCGGTAGAATTTGCCGGTTATGGAGGGCTGGACTCGGGCGAGCTCAAGGCATTGCTTGAGCGGACGGGTTTGACGGCCGCAAGCACACATGTCGGCCTTGACGCGCTCGAAGCCGACGCCGCGCGCGAGATCGCCTATTGCGTGGCGATCGGATGCAAACACCTCGTGCTACCGTGGTTGCCGCCGGAGCGGCGCGAGCCTAGCGGGTTGGCGAATCTGGCGGCCTTGCTCAATCGCCTTGGCCGGCAGAGCCGCGATGCGGGTATCAGCTTTTCCTATCACAACCATGATTTCGAGTTTGAGGTCGTCGATGGCGGCTATTATCTCGACCGCTTGCTTGATGAGACGGATCCCGAGGCCGTAGGTCTCGAGCTCGACGTCTACTGGGCCGCATTCGCCGGGGTAGACCCGCTTACATTCATGCAGCGACGGCAAGATAGGGTATGGCTGGTGCATATCAAGGATATGGGACCCGACCGAAAATACACCGAGGTGGGCGACGGGAGCCTGGATATGGCCGGAATTGCCGCCGCAGCGGGGGCCGGCGGCGTGCAATGGCTCATCGTCGAACACGACAAACCCACCATGCCGACACTCGCCAGCGCGAGCCGTTCGCTGGAGAACGTGCAACGGCTGGGACTGGGTGACACGAGCAGGCGCGCGTAGGCCCGCAGACTTCGGCCAAACGCAAAGAGACCCGCTTCTCGCACGAGAAGCGGGTCTCTTTGACATCGCCAGCTTTGAACGCTAATCTTCGCCGACGCCCGCTAGAGCTGCTTCCGCCTCGTGGCCTGCATCTCGGCGCGCGTCAAAGAACTCGATATCGCGTTGCAAGAGATCGAGACTGTAGCGCTTCTGGCCATCGTTGCCAGTCCACTCGCGCACGTCGAGCCTGCCGCGGGTGAGCACTCTGTTCCCCTTGTGCAGTCGCTCGCCCACGAGCTCGGCCTGCTTGCTCAGCGCCGTCACCGATACCCACATTGTCGTCTCGGACTGCGATCCGTCGGGATTGCGCCCACGGCCATTGACGGCAATGCGGAAACGCGCCCGCGCAGTCCCGTCCTGTAAGAATGACATTTCGGGATCGCTCCCCAGGTTGCCAATGAACTGACAGCTGTTACCAAGATCTGCCATATTCGTCACAGCGGGCCCCATATTTGTTGCCCGCGTCCTCCCTTCCCAACGCTACCCTATGTGAATCGCTACCCAACGAGGCGGCACGCCTTTGAACAAGTTCATAATAAAACATTTGTTCTAATTATGCAATACCCTTGACCGCACCGCGGCGAAACACGTACGTCGCATGGTGTGCTGGGTTACAGGGTCACGGCGCCCGGCGAAGTTGAATGAAGGCGCCGGCTCTTCGATGGGGTTGGTGGCGCTCATCGCTCTCGGCCGGCCGATTCACCCTTGATGGCGTGGCGCGTACAGTCCAGCAGAGGGCGGAGTTGAGGACGAAGAGCACAGCCGCTGCAAGGAACAACACGCGTGCGGCCTGGTTGGGGCCGCCGGTGGCCTGGAGCGTATCGTATACTGTGCCGCCTACGCTGATCCCAAGGATCACACCGAGTGTCCGGGCGGCACTGAGCATGCTGCTCGCGACGCCCAGCGCCGACTCTGGGACGCTGCTGAGCACGGCATTGTTATTTGGCGCAGCGAACAAGGCACTGCTTACGCCAAGCCCGAGCATCGCCAACAGCAGCACCGGCCAGATGAGATGAGTCGCTTGCCAGGCCAGCATCACCGCGGCTACGGCGCCCACGATCATGCCGGCCGTCGTGAGCAGGCGCGGGCCCGCGGTGTCCGATCGCTTCCCCGCGAACGGCGCCAGACCGCCAAGGCCTAACGCCACCGGCAGAAACACCAGGCCCAGCGCACTTGCCTGGACGTGCCAACCGCGCTGCAGCCAGAAGGGCACAAGCACGAATAGCGCGATGGTCACCCCATTGCTCAAGAAGGCGATGACGATGCCCAGGCCATAATCCCGGCTGCGCAATAGTCCAAGGTCGAGTAGGGGCGCGGCCATGCCCGGCGCCAGTCGCCGCTCGTAAGTCAGCAGCGCCGCGAAGCCGGCCGCGCCAACCAGGATAAATGCCGGCCAGCCGAGTGGAAGTCCGTCTATGGTGACGTCGATGTTGTTCCCTACTCCGGCTGCAACCAGGGCGGTGGATAGCGCGAACAGGGCCGCTCCGAGAACATCTATGCGGCCGGCTACATCGCTCGGTCTGTCGCGTGGCACATACCGAGCGGCGAGCACGATGCCGGCGAGGGAGAGCGGCACATTCAGCCAGAAGACGGCCTGCCAACCAAGTGCCTGCACCAATCCACCGCCGATCGGCGGCCCGAGAAGCCCGGAGAGCGCGAAGACTATCGAGAGCCGGCCGAGCGATCGGCCCCGCTGCTTACCCGAATTGGCGGCGACGATGGCGAGACCGGTTCCCGACAGTAGTGCCCCGCCTATCGCCTGCGCGACCCTGAGACCGACCAGTAGCTCGAGCGTCGGCGCTAATGCACAGAGCACGGAGGCGGACCCAAAGATAGCGAAGCCCAGCATGAAGAGCCGTCTGCGGCCGGCCCTGTCCGCCACTTTTCCCAGGATGGGCAGAAGCGCGACGGTGGCGATGAGATAGGCCGTGATCACGGGCTGCACTGCGCGGAGCCCAGTCACGTGGAAGGCTCGGGAAAGTGCCGGCAGCGCGACATTCATTACCGTGCCGTCAAGCTGCGCCAGGAACACTCCGAGGCCAACTGCAAACAGGGCGGACCGCCGCATTCTCCGCTCCGCCTGCACAGATAGCCCCTCCATGTCGACTCGCTTCTACCATGGACGAGCCAGCTATAGTATACCTCGGGCATTTCACGCCAGCCTATGGCGGCCCTCTGGTATCTTAATAGGTACACCAATCATATACCACAGCAGCCAGCCGCCTGCCCCGCGGTGGATCAGCTGCCAACGCCTTATGGCACTGTACGGAGGCACGACATTGGACAGCATGGACGCGATCGATAAGCTGATCGTGAACCGCCTGCAGGAGGAATTTCCGCTGGTGGCTCATCCGTATGCGGAGATCGGGGCACCGCACGGAATTACCGAGGACGAGGTTATACGGCGACTCGCGGCCATCAAGGAACTCAACATTGTTCGCCAGATTAGCGCTATCTTCGATACTCGGACACTCGGCTATAAGAGTAGTCTGGTCGCGATGAGCACGAGCCCAGAGGACGAGTTACACGCTGCCCACACGCTCAATGCGCACCCGGGCGTAAGCCACAACTACAAGCGGAATCACGAATTCAACATCTGGTTCACCATTGCCGTGCCGAGCCATAGCTCGTTAGAGCGAACCGTCGAGGCACTGCACCAGGAAGCGCGGGCAGTGTCGACGCGCATTCTGCCGACGTTGAAGTTGTTTAAGATTGGCGTCACGCTCGACATGACCGGCGAAGCCGACCCTGCACGACAGTCTGCACCGGCGTATGGCGAGTTCCGGCGTCCGGAGGCGCCGCTTGCCCTCAGCGCGGAAGATATCATGTGGATACGCGCGCTTCAGGAGGACATGCCGCTGGTGCCGCGACCGTATGCCGCGATGGCGGGCTCAATCGGCCGCACCGAGGCTGAGCTCTTTGCCTGGGTCGCCCACGCTCAGGAGCGTGGCCAGCTGCGTCGCGTTGCCGCGGTGCTACACCATCGAAAGGCTGGATTCAGGGCAAACGGCATGGCGGTCTGGAAGGTGCCAGCCGAGCAAATCGACGAGGTGGGCAACCGCATGGCGCACTTTACCTCGGTCAGTCACTGCTACCAACGCCCGACCTATCCTGACTGGCCGTATAGTGTGTTCTCTATGATTCACGCGCGGACCGTCGAGGAATGCGAGCTCGTTGCAAATGCAATTGCTGTTGAGACGGGCATTACTGAGCGCGCAATGCTCTATAGCTCGACCGAGTTTCGCAAGATCCGCCTACGCTACTTCACGCCCGAGCTTGACGAATGGGAAGCGCAGCACCTGGCCGTGGCGGGACCGGCAGCATAACATCACGCAGGCCATTTACTGTTGCTAGTGATCGTTTCCCGGCAGGGCCATGGCGAGCACGGCTCCGTACACATTTCGCGCGCCGGCCGAGTGCAACGCATGCGCTGCCGATCGAAGCGTGGCGCCTGTCGTACATACGTCGTCGATGAGTACTACGTCCCGTCCTATACAGACCGCCGGATCGGCCTGAAAGGCGCCATCCAGGTTCCGTTGTCGCTCCGAGGCGCTTAGACCTACCTGCGGCGTCGTGCGCTTGACGCGCTTCAAGGCATGCTCGTGAAACATGTCGCGATGGTCTTCGGCCACAACGCGAGCCAGGAGTAATGACTGGTTGTAACCGCGCTGGCGGTGCCGCTTGGGGTGCAACGGGACCGGCATGATCAGCTTGTCGCCGGCAATCAAGGTGGAGACGATCGGGTACAGGAGGGCGGCAAGGTCGCGGTACGCAGCCCTCTGGCCTGCATATTTGAAGCGATGAATGGCGTGGCGCAGGGGGCCCGTGTACTCGCCCACGGCCGCAACATACCGTAGACTTGGCGCGCGACATCGGCAGTAAGGGTCGTTCGCATCGACGGTTCGGTGGCAGCTCGGGCACAGTGGATCGGGTAAACGGAGAATGGCCGTTCGGCAGGTCGCGCAATAGAATGAGCCGAGCGCATTACAGCTGAGGCAGCGGGCTGGGAATAGCAGGTCGAGCACGGCACGTCTCACGCTGAGCATTGCCTGAAACGTTCACCCTCCCGTAACGCGCTACTTTGGAAGCTCCTCCAACTCCAAAACGTCCCCGAGCTCTGTTCCGCTCTTTGCGACGCTTCCCGCCGGAAGCTCGATTACCATGCGACATTTTTTGACCATCGGTCCAAGACGCCAAGGCTTGATCCCATGCAGAATACGAAGGACTTTGCCCTCCTTATCTGCATGAACTATGTCGAGGGGGAAGCGCATGAAAAACATGTGGATCTGGCCCTCCGGCATCAACACGAGTCCGTTACCTTCGGGTAGGATCTTGCGAAACATGAGACCGGCGAAGCGCGTAAAGAGACCAGTAGCAAGCCCGGCGTCGGTCGCGAGATAGACGCCGCGAGTACGATTATGGACCATCACGCGCTTCACGTAGTTCCTCTCTACCGTGCGGGGCCAGCAAAAATCGGCCACGCATCGCCTCAGCAAAATCGCGACAGACATTGACAGCGCGCAGCCCGAACGACCTTGCCAGATACGACACAGCCAATCGCCTGGCGGCTATGCGGCGTGCTACTAGCGCGGCACCGGTCTATTTGCCGCCAAGGCCGTGCATGATGTTCGGCACGACTGGGCCAAGGATCACCACGAAGATCGATGGGAAGATGAACAACGCCATCGGGAAGAGCATCTTCAACGGCGCCTTCTGAGCTTGCTCTTCAGCGCGCTGGCGACGTCGCATACGCATTTGCTCGGATTGAATCCTCAGCACGTTGGCAATGCTCACGCCAAGTTGGTCTGCCTGGATGATTGCCGTGATGAACTGTGAGAGGTCTGGAACGCCAGTCCGCCAGATAATGTTCTTCAGGGCCTCGCGGCGAGACTTGCCAAGTCTCAATTCAAGCAAATAGCGCTCAAATTCAAAGGACAGCTCGTCCTTGGACTTCGAGGCCACTCGCTGGCAGGCCGCATCGAAGCCCAGGCCGGCTTCCACGCTGATGGCGATGATGTCAATTGTATCCGGGAGTGCCCGGGAGATGCGTTTCTGGCGGCGTTTTCGTTCGTCGCGTATCCAGAAGTCTGGGAAAAAGAAGCCGAGCACAAGCGCGATGACTCCCCACACGAGCGAAGATACAGGTACTTGCGGCGGGTAGGGAATCGTACCTGGAAGTGGGTTCAAATACATGAGGCCCGCAATAAGCACCACGAATACGACCGCCACGATGCCTTTGAGGCCGTAGAAGCCCTCGACAATGAGCCCGCGTGGATTACCTGCTTGAGCGAGCTTTTGTTCCGTCTTCTCCAGGGTATTCCCAGGAGAGATGCGCTTCGTGACCAGAGCAAACGAATTCATAACCGGGATGAGTATGCGGTCCCGGAACGGACGAGCCATCTCCAAGTCTTCAAGCGATGTCACTTGTCTGCCTTGGTCCGGCGCAAGGGTCGCAAGACGATCCCGAATCGCCGTCTCGGATGGATTCTGCAGACCGAGGACGACCAGAAGCATGGCCCCGGCGGCAAGCACTGCAACGAGTACAACCAACATGGCTTTACACCTCGATCTTTGTGATTTTGCGCATAACGAAGAATCCGACTGTCATGAAGAACAAGGATATCGCCATTAAGGGCAATCCACAGGTGTGATCTTGCCAAAAGAAGGAGATGTAGGCTGAATCGATTGTATAAAGTACGAATGCGAGACCAAGTGGCAGGATAGAGATTATATATCCGGAGAGCGTCGCTTGTGCGGTAAGTGTCTTGATCTCTCCCTTGATGCGCACTCGCTCGCGAATCGTATTTGCGATTGTATCGAGAATGACGGATAAGTTACCGCCGATCTCGCGTTGCACATTGATTGCCATGACCATGATCTCGAGGTCAACGCTCTTGATTCGGCGCATGAGATTGGCCAATGCTTCCTCCGGCGAGAGGCCAATACCGACTTCCTTGATGACGCGGTTGAACTCCGTCGATATTGGAGGGCTCATCTCGCGGGAAAGCATTTCCATGCTTTGCAGCATGCTGTAGCCGGAGCGAAGGCTATTCGCCATCATCACGATAGTATCCGCAAGATTATTGTTGAAGGCCTTCAGCCGCTTGCCGGCGAGGTAGCGCAGGTACCACCGCGGGCCAATCAAGCCCACGACGCCGAGGACGATAGTATGGATCGGCGTGCGGAAAATAACCTGCCCGATGAAAACGCAACCGACAAAGATCGCGGCCCACAGGATGAGATACTCCGCTACCGTGAACTTAAGGTCGGCGCGAGAAATAGCGCTTCTGAGATTTTGCGCGAAGTTCTGGTTCTGGACGGCACGATCAACGGTCTGGATGATGAGGTCCGCGGCTTTGGTGCGTTCGCGCCTGCTCTTGCGGCGCTCTTCGACCACGGCGGTCCGGACCTCACTGAATTTGGTCAGCCGGCTCGCTAAATTCCCACCGCCGAAGCGCATTGAGGCAACGAAGGATACGCAGAAAATCGCGGCTGCAGCGCACAGCGCTGTCAACAGTGTGAGAAGCATTACCTACGTACCTCCGCTTCGGTTAGAAGACTCGGTCAAGGCCGAACACGCTTGGCGGCAGATATATGCCGTTTTCCTCGAACTTGTCGATGAACTTGGGACGGATACCGGTTGGGCGTAGTCGGCCGATAATGCGGCCGCGCTCGTCGATGCCACTCTGCTCATAAATAAATATATCCTGCATGATAATGACGTCACCTTCCATGCCCTGAACCTCGGATATATGGGTGACCTTTCTGGTGCCATCTTTCATGCGGCTCTGCTGGACAATGAGCTCAATCGCCTTTGATATCTGCTCACGAATCGCGCGCAATGGTAGGTCCATGCCTGCCATCAAGCACATCGTTTCCAGACGGGAAAGCGAGTCGCGCGGCGTATTTGAGTGCAGGGTGGTCATCGAACCGTCGTGGCCTGTGTTCATGGCCTGGAGCATATCGAGTGCTTCGCCGGACCGGCACTCGCCGACGATGACACGCTCTGGCCGCATGCGCAGCGCGTTTCGCACGAGGTCGCGGATTGAAACGGCGCCTTTCCCCTCGATATTTGATGCACGAGATTCGAGCGTTACGACGTGCTCCTGTCGCAGCTGCAGCTCTGCCGAGTCTTCGATCGTTATGATTCGCTCGTCGGATGGAATAAAACTCGACAACACGTTGAGCAGCGTGGTCTTACCTGAACCTGTGCCACCGGCGACGATAATGTTGAGCCTGGCTTCCACCGAAGCTCGCAGGAAGGTGACCATTTCTTGGGTGAGCGTGCCGAAGCCGACCAGGTCATCCGGCGTGAGCGGGTTCCGCGAAAACTTTCGGATCGTGATCGTGGGGCCGACCAAGGCCAGCGGGGGAATGATGATATTGACGCGGGAGCCATCCGGAAGGCGGGCATCTACATAGGGGCTGCTTTCATCGCATCGCTTACCGAGCGGGGAAATTATTCGGTCTATGACACGGAGAAGATGTTCATCGTTCACAAAGGAGACATCGGTCTTGATCAGCTTGCCGGACCGCTCGATATACACCTGCTTCGGGCCGTTGACCATGATCTCAGTGATGGTATCGTCGTCAAGCAACGGCTGAATTGGCCCGTATCCAAGTATGTCGGCAACAATTTGCTCAAATAGGCGCGCGCGGTCCGCGCGCGTCAATTGCGTGCCTTCGGTCTCCAGTGCGGACTCGAACAGCGTCTGAATGCGCTTGCGCATCTCACCCGCTTGTGAAAAGTCGGCATTTGGGCCGATGTCTTGGATCAGTTTCTGCTGTACGCGTGACCGCAGCTCGGCGAAGTTATCCTGCTCGGTTGCCGGCGTTCGCCGCAGGGCCGCGATACTGTCGAGTCCCTGCCGAGCAGGGCGGGCCGCGGTAGGCGCGGCTGCGCCCAGTGAGCTACCGGTCCGGGCAGGAGGCGTGGCCCCGTTGGATCCACCACCAGCGCTGGATATGGCGTTACCCAGGTTGCTTCCCGGGGTTCGCGGGCCCTGACCTTGAGGCGCGTTGGGAGCTGCCGGCACCATTGCTTCGCCCGACGTTCCAGTCGAAGCTCCTTCAATGCGTTTCAATAGTGACATCGGTAGTTCTCCCTGCTTCAGTAGCGCGCAACTAGGACTTCGCGAACAGTCCGAACCGTCCAAGCTTCTTGGTCTTTGCTAGCGCCTCCTGCTCTTCAGTGAGCAGGAGGCCGGCAAGCTTACGGAAGTCGGCAGCGACAATGGTCCCGGGTTGGCCGAGTACCACGGGACTCCCCTCGTTGATACAGCGACTCGTGGTGCGCGAATCATGGCTGATCTGGGCCCCGACCGGACGTCCCATGGTGGCTTCGACATCGCGTACCTCGATGCCCTGGGTTCCGGTTGACTTAATCAGCACGGTAGTTATTTTCTCCGGGGGGAATCGCAGTAGCTCGCTCACCTCGAGGAAAACCTTCGCACTTTTAATTGCTGGAAGATCCAGCGTGAAGCAAAGCAAAATCCTATCAGCAATTTCCAGGATAGTGAGGACTCGCTCGTCTAGACACGACCACGTGTCGACAATTGTAAATTCGAATGATTCCTTGAGTAGGCTGAGAGAACGGCGAAGCTGGTCGGCAGTCACCATCTCCGCCATTTCCGGGCGCGGTGGCGCCAGGAGCACCTTCAGGCCAGTGCTCTGGTGGGTAGAGAGGGCGCCGCTTCCATCTTCATCATCGATCTGTTCCGGGTTGACCACGAGGTCCATAATGGATCGGTTGGGCGCCATGTCCAGAAATACGGCTATGTCTCCGAAAGGAAGGCTGCCATCGACCAATGCAACTTGCAGGTTGTGATCCTTGCGCAGCACCGCGGCGACATTGACGGCAACGGTCGTACTACCGACGCCCCCTTTTGGGCTAAACACCGCGACAATCTCACCTTGGCGCCGCGCTGCTGAGTCTTTTGCGGAAGATGGGCCTCGCGGCGCTTCGCTGACGGCCGGGCCGCCCAAGACGCGGCGGGCGACGGTACTCTGGTGGACCTCACGAATTGTGCGGACCACTTCCTGTTTGGTAGTGTTCTTGAGCACGAACTGGCGGGCGCCCGCGATCATCGCCTTCCGCAGCGAGTCCGGCGCCCCGTCCGTCGAGATTAAGATCACGCCCGTGCCGGGCAAAAGAGTTGTGATCATTTCGGTAGCGTCGATGCCGCTTCGCCCAGGCATGTCCATGTCCATGAGCACGACATCAGGCTTAGCACGCCGCGCTAGTGCGACGGCTGAATCTCCGTCGTGAACCGAGCCTACCACCTCAATGGTAGGCTCGTTCGCCAGCCAATCCTCTAGCTGACCTAAGAATTGCTCATCACCTTCCGCTATGGCGACGGTGATACTGGCTGGCCCATTCACTAAATAACTACCTCGTGGTTAGTGGGAAGGCTTCGACGTTGGAGTCGGAATCGGTGTAACAAAGACATTCGGGAGACCGTTGCCCTGCGGCGTGCCTTTGACAATCGCTTGGGGAGTCGTGAAGTACTCGGGGAAGATGGCATGTGTCTTCGGCTGCACGGTCTGGTTCTTCACATCGCCGGCCGAAATCAAGACCATGTCAATGGTGCCGGTCGAGTCCTTGACATACTTGAGCAACAATGCGTCTTGCAGCGGCAGCTCAAGGGTGAACATCTGCGGCGATCCAGGCGCTACTGGGAGACCAACCGCGACGACCCGCGCATTGGAAATCAACTGTTGGGTCTCGAGCGGCCCGTGCGCCGCTAAGCTGGACGCGTCGGCCGGGCTCGACAGCAAGCTGTCAGTTTCACGCTGTCTGATAGTCAAGAGCAAGTCGACGAAGTCGCCAGGAAGAACCTGGAGATTATCGGCCTGCGTCCCGGTGAGTTGCACCGACATGGCCACCCGCCCAGGATTGATTTGGTTCGCAAGGCTGAGCAACGGAGAGATTGGTAACACTTTATAGTTCGTGGTGAGAAGTGGGCTATTTCTGCGAATTGGCTGCGTAATAAGAATCGTGCCGAGGAACGTAGTATTGGACAGAATTCGCGTATCCGTCGTCACCCAGTCGTTAATGCTGTTGACGGCGTTCGCGGGTTGCGCGGACCCGGTGCCAAGGGAGACATCCTTAAAGTTTGCATAAACCGAGGTAAGATTCGTGAACTTTGTTTGGGCAGGAATGTCCCGGACCGCCACGACCACGCCGAGACCCACCGTTGGAATCGCGGTTGGTAATGGGGTGCCAACCGTCGGGGTCGGCAGAATAACAGCAGTGGGAGTCGACTTGTTGTTCAGCAGTACAACGACCAAAACGAAGGCGGCCACAGCCAAGACACCGCCGATAACCAGTAAGCCTCGACTACTTCTCATCATCTGCATGCCGGCTCCTCCAAATTTCTTATATTCAACATAAACACACAGCACATACGGTGGTCAACAGTACTATTTGCCACTAATTTAGACTGTCTAACCTTTGATCCAACCCTGGCGCATGGCGTAGACCACGGCCTGGGTACGGTCGTTCACCGCGAGCTTGCGCATGATGGAGGTGATGTGATTTTTGACAGTTTGATCGCTGATGCTCATCTCGCGGGCGATTTCCTTGTTACTGTTGCCCTTCGCGATATAGTCAAGCACCTGCACCTCTCGACCTGAAAGGGGGATGTAGAGCGGCTCAGCTTCCTGATCGACCTCCTCCGCCAGATCTCTGAATGACTTTAAGACTTTGGACGCGAGAACAGGCTTCGCAAGAACACTGTCGTTTATGAGATACTCGCCGCCGGCTACGCGGCGAATGACCTTAGCGAGCTCCTGGACGTCGATCGTTTTTAAGATGTATGCCGCGGCGCCATACTTGATTGCGTAGAACAGTTTTTCCTCATCATCGCGGGTCGTCATGACCACGACACTGATGTTCGAGCCGCGTCGTTTTAGCTCACGGATTGCCCCGAGGCCGTCGAGCCCCTCAACTTCAGCATTGAGCAGGACGACTGAAGGAGCGAACTCCTCAACCATGCGCAGTCCGTCCACGCCGTTCGTAGCTTCACCAACAATTTCCAGCCGGGGATCCACCGAGTGCAGCGCGTGACGAAGCCCTGCACGGAACAGCGGTTGATCATCGATTACCAGGATGGAAAGTACGTTAGACGAGTCGTCTTGCATTCATGACTCCAAAACAGCAGAAGTTAGCCCAGGGGTATTGCGTACGATTCCAGGCAATTGCTGGCATGCGCAGAAACGCCTGCACAGCTAACCTCCTCAATACAGCCCGTAGCATAGCGGAGCATTTGGAAGGAAACAATAGAACCCTTGGTAGTTTTATGCCACAAAGTGGCGATATGTGTGAATTTGCTTGGCGCAAGTTTGAAATTGGTTGGTAGGCGAATACGGGAAACCGCCATCCGCCGGTTAACGACTAATAGCAGAACGTGCCGGATTCGCATAGACGAGATACTCTCCATGCTTGTAAACGAGTTGCCAATGCGCTTTTGCGGTCGAGACGAGCGCGCGCTCAGCTGCGTTTTCCTTGATCCAGAGCCGAGTGAAGTCGTCTAGAACCAGGAAGCGCGCAGCGCTCAGCTCCGTGTCGTAGAGAAAGCGGGCGCGATCAAGACCGGATGGGTAGAAGGCAGTGCCATGGCCCGAGATTGCCACCGCCTGCAAAAGTTCGGTCGTTCGGCAATGGAACAACCACGACGTTTCGGGCATGACGATAACAATATCGCCGGCCGTGACCCTGCGGTTGACCCAGGCAGCCATGCGGCGCGCCTCGATCGGCGAGCGTGGGAGGAAACCATTGATGATCGTGGTGAAGTGCCCACGTACTTCGGCTACATCACGTGCGAGCATTGAAATAGCGAACGGCACTATGAGCAGCGCGCTCGCCAGAATCCGCACTCCGCGTGCCTGCCGAGCCTTCACATCTGCCCTTGGCGACTCTGGGCCGCGACTAGCCGCCGGTTCCAGGATGGCCCGAAGTAGCTCGAGCACTTTACAGACGACGACACCCGCGCCCAACGCGGCGATCGGGAGGATTGGCTCGGCGGCATGGAAGACGGGCACGGGATCCCGAACCTCGAGCACGATCACCAGTAACAGGGCCGTTAACGTCCAAAGAGCGGTTCGCACTGGGCCCCGCTGTACAAGCAGCAACCCAAGCAGCCCGATAGCGATGAGCGGATCGAACGTCAATAAATGGATGAAGCGTGCGAGCAAGGTGACGGGGCCGGCTGTTAGGCGTGAGGCCGTGTGGAAAATATCAAAGAGGAAATCGCCTCGGCGAATGGCCAGCATCCATCCTATATAAGTAAGCGGTGGAATCGCGGCCGCCAGTAGTCCGGCAAACAACGCGCGGCGCCCACTCTGCCAGAGCAGCAGCCCAATTGCGGGAACCAGGGCAACTGCTTGCTGGTCGGAGGTCAGGGCGAGACCGGTGAGAAGGCCAGCAAGTACTGCCGCGCCATGGGTGCGTGGCGCCGTTTCGCGCTCTCTCCGCAGTGGCAATCCTCGTGCCATCACCGCCGATGTACCCGTCGCAGCCGGAGCGGCAGCCCAAAGAGCAAGAACTATTAAAAGCGCGAGCAGGTTGTAGGTATAGGCCCAGCGTACCTGTACCACTGCTTGGGGCCAAATCGCGTACAGTGTCGCGGCTGCAAAGCCAAGGCGATAGCCTGACAGGCGATTGCCCAAGCCAAAGAGGCCAATGATGGTAAGCACACCGCAGCAGGCGCTTAGCGCGCGCAGGGCAAGCAAGTCAGGCGTCCACAATCGCAGCAGGGCCGCGCCCAAGAGATAAAACAGCGGTGGATGCTGAACGAAGGCGTAACGAAAGGCATACATCTGGACGTGACCAGCAGCCAGATTGCTGGCGATGCTCCAGTTATAGCCCTCATCGCCGTCCCATCCGGGACTATCAGCCAGGTTGGCGAAGCGCAGATAGATGCCGAGGACGACGACCACGCCAAGGACAACACTGCCCCAGGGGTGAGCGGCAATGCTCGCCCGCGCTTTACTTGCCGCTGTCACGGACTCGAGTGAACACATCGACATCTTGCAGGCTAAGGCGTAAGCGGAAACCCGGTATATGCTTAAGCGCTATATGCCCGATCTTCTGCTCCAATGGACTGAATACGATAACCGTGACGCCCTCACGCCGCTCCAACACGCGCAATTGGGCAAGTGCCTTAGCAGTCGACGCTGCATTGTAGAACTGGTGGACCTCGCTCTGTCGAAGGCCCCAGTTGAACGTCTGAAAGTTTTGGCCCACGACAACTCTACAGGTGCACGTTTCCGGCACCAGGTTAGCGAAATCGGCGCCGGCTAACACCACGTCATTTTTACCCGCATGATCGCCGATCCAGGCGACTGCTTGCGTGACGGTTGACGGTACGTAATAGTTTGCGTTTACGGCTCCGGCCGTGACGGCGGTATAGAGGGCGAGCAGCAGCGGTGAGGAGAAGGCCAGCGCACTGGCCGGAAACGCCGGCAGCGCGCCTCTCATGCCGTCCGTGACAACTCTGGGTCCTGCCAGACTAAGAAAACTGAGCAGCGCTAGCGGCACCGTGAGCCCCAGCGCCTGCCTTCCTTGTTGCCAGATTGGCAGCGTCAACGTACAGAAATTGACGATCGCCCAAATGAGCGGAAACCAAGCCCATGCCGCTGCCGTGGCGTCGCCGCCCGACAACCGCAGCGCCAAAAGACGACGGGCGCCGCTGTAGGCGCCGATTGCCAAGGCGCCGAAGGCGAATAACAGAACACCGAAGTCCGGCCTGCCTACCTGCGCCATCCCGCTACGGCT
>JAQBPC010000111.1 GCA_028287725.1 Chloroflexota bacterium
CGGTGCAAACACCATAGCGGAGCACAGTTTTGATCTGGTAGCTCCCTGGTGTACCGGCGTCACATTGTTGCTGAGCATGTTATAACACTAAGAATGCACATTGAGGCGCCCGACGGACTGAGCCGGCCGTGTTTTGCGTCTTGCGTAATTGCGTTCGGCCGCAAAGCCGCTTCGCGTACTCAGGGTCGGCCCGGTGCGTCCGTCTTTTGGGCCACTGTTGCTAATCAGATTCAGCGGAGTCAAGATGCAAGCATGCGTCGTTGAAGATGATGCTGCCATTCGTCAAACCCTTCGTGCCATTCTTGAGCTCGAAGGCTATGATGTCCTTGAAGCATCGGAAGGGAGCGCTGCACTCGAGATCCTGCGCGCGACCGAGGGTCCACTTGTGGTATTACTCGATTTGCTGATGCCCGGAATGGATGGCATCACCTTATTGCAAACGGTAGCAGCCGACCCCGAATTGACGGAGTCACGGGCCTTTATCGTGGTAACCGCGGCGCCTCAGATGTTAACCCCACCGATGACTGGCTTACTCAATTCAATGTCCATACCAATTGTCGTAAAACCCTTTGACATTGATGTCTTGCTTGATACAGTATTCAGAAAGGCCAAAGCGCTGCAGGTGCCGGGATGACTCCGCGATTGCTGGTTTCGAGTCCCAACCAAGGTATTCGTACTAGTCGCACCGCGCCGCCGCATGGAGTGGCCCACGTTCCTTTACGCGATCCACGTGGCAATCGGTGTCTGGCCTCGGTTCTCGACGGATGAGCCGACCTAAGGGGCCAAGCCATAACAAGGTTGGCGCGCGATCGGTGAGTGCGCCGGATCCCGCACCGCTCGATGACGAGCCACTGTATTCCGGCCTCAACGATAGGGATTTGGCTGCGGTCGTTCACGCCAGCGGGCACGTCAGCTGGACGGCATTCCCTGACGGAACAGGCGACCAGCTGGCAAGCTGGCAGGCATATACCGGGCAGACCAGAAGCGAGACACAGCGCGACGGATGGCTTAGCGCCATTGACCCGACAGACAGGACCAGAGTAGCCGAAGCCATGGCCTTGGCCGCGGCTATGAAGCAACTGTGCGAGCTTGAGTTCAGACTTTGCCGCTCTGATGGCGCAAGTCGAACCGTGCGCTTCCGCGCCGTTCCGAAATTAAATGCCGGCGGCTCGGTCGACAAATGGTACTGCTTTTGTGTGGACATCACGGGAATGCCGGACTCGCGTGAGTTTCCGAGTCCACCGATGCCTGTCACCAACGCCGGCAGCAGCATTTTGCAGGCGGTCCTCGATACCCTGCCAATAGGGCTCTACGTTTCCGACGGAAACGGGAAACTACTACACCGGAATGCCATGGCCGCGAGGATATGGGGCGAACAATCCCCTCGCGTCGACGTCATCGACCAATATCCGGTGTATACCGGCTGGTGGCTCGATTCGGGCAAGGCTGTTTCCGCCCGCGAATGGGCTTTGGCCCGCGCCCTTGAGACCGGCGAATCGGTCGTCGACGACCAAGTCTCCATTGAATCTTTTGACGGAGAGCGAAAATCAATTGGCATCTCGGCGACGCCGATACGCGATGTAGACGGAACAATCGTCGCAGGTGTTGTGGTCATCGAGGATATTACGGACCGAATTAGGTTGCAAAATGCACTTGGCCAAACAACGCTGGAGGCATCGGCCCGGCTAAGTCAGCTGGAGGCCATCTTCGAGGGTATTTCCGATGGCCTGCTGGTCTGTGACGCCGAAGGCATAGCCTTGCACGTAAACGCTGCATATCGTCGCCTCATGGGCGTTCCCGATGACGATTCGAAGCTGGTGAGGCACCCAGAAGCGCGGGCACGTTTGTTCTTTCCACGTGATAGTCGAGGCAACCTGCTGCCGCCAGATCGGCGGCCCGTTGCACGAATACTTCGAGGGGAGACATTGACCGAGGCGAATACCTCCGATTATATGGTTCGTACGGCAGACGGACGCGAGATTCTATTGAGCGCCTCCGGTGCGCCGGTTCGGGATGCACACAACGCAATCATTGGCGCCGTTGCTATTTTTCGGGACGTGACGGAGCGGCGGACACTTGAGCGACAAACTGGGGGGGCACTTTCCGCCCTTCTTACTATCGCGGAATCGCTTGTTACTCAGGATACGGAGCGTGATGAGGGCGATATCGACCCTACCACCGCTGGACGGCGAATGGCAGAGCGTATCGCCCACCTCGCGCGCTCGGTGTTAGGCTGCCAGGTCGTTGTTCTCGCGACCTGCGACGCCCAGCTCGAGTTGACGCCGCTGGCCGGATCCTGGAACGTACGTTCAGCGCCTAAGGACTGGTGGATAGCCGACGGGAATCGTCAAGTGGTGGCTGCTATATCGGAACCTGCGGTAATCGACCGGCTTCATTCCGGCACAGTAGTAGCATTGGACCTGCCCGCTTCGCTGAAAGACTTCGACGCGACTCCATCAGCCAGACGGTGCATATTGGTGGCGCCAATGCGTATTGGCCAGTCATTCGTTGGCGTCATGGTCATCGAGCACGGAACCGTTCCCCATACGTATTCCACCAGCGAGCGAATGCTAACGGGAGCAATCGCAAACCTCACTGGCCTCCTGATCGAACGCGCACGGCTCCGCCGGGAGCAGGCCCGCGCTGAAGCACGCGAGTTGGCGCTGCGCGAGACGAATCGTCGTATGAACGAGTTCCTTGGCATCGCCGGACATGAATTGCGCACGCCTCTCACGTCCATTAGCGCCGGGATCCAACTTGCCGAGCGCAGAGTGAAGCGTGCGCTTGATGAAGCGGCTGGCAGCGGGGCAGGCGAGGCGGTTCAGATCACGTTCGCAGCCGATATCCTTGGCCGGGTTCTCCAGCAAACGCGCCGCCTGGACCGCTTAATAAGCGACCTGCTTGATGTATCGCGGATCCAGGCTGATCGGCTCGAATTGCGCATATCGCCAAGAGATCTTGTGCCTCTGGTTAAGGACGTGGTGCATGATCAGCGGCAGCTTGAGCCTACTCGCGTAGTCAAACTTTCCATAAGCGACGCTGAGGCCATTCGAGTGATGGCTGACGGTGACCGCATCGTACAAGTTGTCACCAATTACTTAACAAATGCTCTCAAGTACTCCGAAATCGATGCTGAGGTCGACGTGCGCGTTGAGACACAGGGATCAGATGCACTTGTGTTCGTGACAGATCGGGGACCTGGACTGGCCCCCGAGGAAATGGAACACATTTGGGAGCGCTTTTACAGAGCTCCAAGCGTCGAGGTTCAGTCTGGATCTGGGGTGGGGCTCGGACTAGGGCTTCACATTAGTGCCACGATCATTGCGCGGCACGGTGGGAAAGTGGGCGTCGAAAGTGCCAAAGGCCGAGGATCGACGTTCTGGTTCAGCCTTCCGCTGATTCCCTGAGATGCTCCGAGCGCAAGAACTGGAGGCGGGAGACTGCACGTCTCCCGTGTCAGGAGACCTGCCCGGGCGCAACCAAGCTGAGACCTCGGGCCCAGGCAGGTTTGGCGCTAAGACCCATACAAGAAGCGACGAGCGGCCTAGTCGCCTTCGAACAGCGTCCAAACGAGGAAAATAACGATCAGAAGAAAGCCGAGTACCGCACTGGCAGCCGCAAGGCCGATCCGAGATACGGAGTTCGCGTGCACGAGTGCCGCCACGCCGGCGAGCAACACAAAAGAGAAGGCCGAGAACACATTAAACGGTGTAATAATGGCAGAACGCATTTTGTTGTCGCAGTCCCCCTGATCTCACACACTTGCGCGGGATTGCACCTGCGCATTTGGTTCCATCGCTACGAGTGATGATACGTGATCGGCGCGCGATCTTCCAGAGCCTGGTTAAAACAGCACCTTCGCGTAGCGCAATACGCCCTGCTTCCAGGGAACTCGGTGCGAAACACCCGAGCTGTGCTCGAACCGATTCAGGTTCTCGATGTACCACTGGTAGTTCCGTACCAGTGCTTGCTTGTTGGAGTACTTTGGCGCGTAGCCCAAGACCTTCTGCGCCTTTTCGATGGAAACGAAGGAGTCCTTTGACGCGGTCTCATACACCCACTTGTAGAGGGGGGATAAGCGCAACAACGACAGAATACGGAGCGCAAAGATGACAGGGCCCGCTGGGAGGCCGTGAATATGCTTCCCATGACCTGCATAATCGAGCACGGCCTGGTAATCTTCCCGCATTGTCGTATAGTCGGCAGCGCCAATATTGAACGTATCGTTCGCTACATCACGATCACTGGTCGCAGCAAGGTAAATCGCATCGCAGAGGTCCTCGACGTCGAGAAGCTGGTAGCGATTCTTCCCGCTGCCAATCATCGGGAATCCCTTGCCGTCCTTGGCCCAGTCGTAAAAGAGCGCAAACACGCCGAGGCGCTCTGGCCCAACAAAGGACTTTGGCCGGATTATCGGCACGCAGAGGCCCTTCTTCCGGTAGTCCAGGCAGACCTTCTCAGCTCTGATCTTGGCACGCCCGTATGGACCCACACCGTCCAGTCGATCGTCTTCGAGCAGTGGATGATGATCTGGAATGCCATAGACCGCGGTCGAGGAGATATGGATGACCCGTTCCACACCATGCTGCTGGGCGGACTCGAGCACCGTCTTTGTCCCGATGACATCGGTGGTGAAAATGTCTTGCTTACTATACAGGGGCAATGCCGCGGCGGTATGGACGACAATATTCACGCCCTCCATTGCCCGATCGACGGCAGCCCGGTCGCGAATATCAGCGGTGTGAATCGAGACCCGTTCGCGCACATCCGGGTAGTCAAATTCTGCGATATCCAGGGTGACTACCTCATGGCCCTTGTCCAGCAAGTAGCGCACCAGGTTGATACCGAGAAACCCAGCGCCGCCGGTTATCAGAAATCGTTGCATGCCCTATGTCCATCACTACCGTATGTGGCTCGCCTAACAGGCGACTTTGCCGTTCATATAGTAGCAGTGACTAGCGGCAGTTGGTAACCCCAACCTGACGGCACATGTCCAATACTGGGCACACGGAACACCAAGGGCGGGTCCCAGTACAGATGTGCTTGCCAAACGGCACCAGGAGTCTGTTTATCTCGATCCAGTGACGGGTGGGAAGCATCTCCTCTAACGCGACAAGGGTTGCCTCAGGGGAAGTGGTTTCCACGATGCCCCAGCGGTTGGTGACCCGATGCACGTGAATATCGACGCCAATCCTTGGCTGACCACAGGCAATGCCCAGGACCAAGTTCGCACACTTGGGCCCGACTCCTGGGAGCGACACTAACGTGACAAAGTCGCATGGCAGGCTGCCGCCAAATTCAGCGACCGACCGTTCTGCTATGGCATGAATTTGAGCAGCTTTCGCTGCGTGGAAGGCGCTTTCGCGAATCAGGTCGTCAAGCTCTTCGATGGGCAGAGCAAGTACTTCGGCGGGAGTGCGTGCCCGAGCAAAAAGACGCAGCGCCACGGGGAGGGTCGTTTCATCCCGAGTTCGAATTGAAATCATGCAAGCGACAAGCTGTTCAAACGGACTCGTATAGCCGTCGCCGAACAGCTCGAACAGCGCGGCCTTCGGGTACGGCTCAACCGCCTTATTGATTCGCTCGAGCGCGACATCGATGTCGAACGGTATCTTTTCCGTGGATGAGGCTCCCATGCTAGCGTCAGAAACAGCAGTGCCGCCGATTCGAAAATCGGCGGCACTGCTCACAGCTCCCCGCGCTGGATTCGAACCAACAACCTACCGGTTAACAGCCGGACGCTCTACCGTTGAGCTAGCGGGGAAAAAAGGCGACCGCATTTGAGCGCCGCGTCTCGTAATATATCTGGTGTACTTTAGCCCGTCAAGCCGCCGGTGTTACTCGAGAGGCAAATTGAGTTGCCCTCCGGGCAGAACACACGTACCTTGCCCGGTCGCTCACACCTTCTTAGCATACCAGTAAGTACCAGCGCGCAACGTCGACGGACGACGACTGCCGTACCTAATGCCTCAGCTACTCGCCCCGAATCCTCATAGTGCATCATAGGATGAACGATTGTCCCGGCAAACCACGCAGAGCCGGCATGCATCTACATGCCGAAACCGGCAACAATATCGTCGTCGCCCTGCAACTGAATGAGACCAGTGTCAGCCCCGCGTTCGGGTCCGTAGCCGGACTGCCCGTCTCATGAACAAACCGCACCGAAGCACTGGAACATCCCTCGCTAGCTTCGGTGCGGTTTACTTGTTCAGTGCGGCCGAGCTACAGTAGGTCCGGCTGTTCCTCTTCAAGTTGCTGCACGATTTTTTTCACGTCTTGCGAGCGGTCGGCCGCGCAGACCAACAGCGCGTCGCCCGTGTCCACAATGATCAGATTTTCAACGCCTATGGTGATCACCGGCTTATCAGGCGGGCCGTAGATCATGCACCGAGTCGTATCAATAGCAATGTGCCGCCCGTGCACTGCATTGCCCGATTCCGCGTCGGCCAGCTCGTCGCGAAGGACGTCCCAGGCGCCAATATCGCCCCAGCCTAGCTCCGCGGGCATCACGGCCATGTCATCGCCGCCCATCTTTTCGAAAATGCCCTTGTCAATCGACATCTTAGGGATGCGACGATAGAGCTCGGGCACGGAGGATTGCGTTGAGGGAAGTGCCTGCGCCGAAACGATATCCTGAAGCACGGCGTATGCGTCAGGCGCATGTTGTTCGTATAAACTGAGGATCTTTTCGGCGGTCCAAACGATATAGCCGGTATTCCACAGGTAATTTCCCGCGGCAATCAATTCTTCCGCTACCTCGAGCGGTGGCTTCTCAACCTGTCTCTTGAACGCGTACACAGGCCTGCCGGCTATCTCTGCTCGTTTCTCACCGTATTCGATGTAGCCCAGCGCGGTACTAGGGATAGTAGGACGAACATCTATCTTCACGACCCAGTTCTTCTCGCGCGCTAGCTCGAACGCGGCACTTAAGCACGCCACAAACTCATCGTCCCTGCGCACAATATGGTCGGCGCCCCACAACGTCGCAATTGTCGACCCTGGGAATCGATAATTCAGAATAGCCACTGCATAACCTACGGCAGCCAGGGTGTCGCGCATCTCAGGCTCGGCGATCACATTCTCAGGCGGTAGGTTCGGAATCTGTTCAAGAACGATGTCCCGATATACCTCGCCGGTGGAAATGTAGATGTTTTCGATGCCGATGCGCGTCTCAAGCCGGCGCACCATAAGCTGAAACAGCGAATTGGGTCCGACTAGCGGCTGAAATTGCTTAGGGCGGGACCTCCGGCTCAGTGGCCAGAGCCGCGATCCGGCGCCACCACTGAACAGGATTGCCTTGAATTGCTGGTCTGCCATTTAGGGCGATACCTCTCGTGTATACTGCGGCGAATTTCGCGCAACGCTACGAACGACCGCAATTAGAGCTAGCTAACCCTGTAAGGGTCCACTATGGGAATGAAGGGGTCAAGAAGCATGTCGTTACGCTACATGCCCTGTGCGTCCGGCAGGGGACTACGAGCAGCCGTTCGCCCTATCGAGGCGGTACTCGAGCTCTTCCTCAGCCGTCGCGTTCATCGTGATAGCCTGCAGGCCGGCTTCGATTACGACATGTAGCGGATAGTCCTGGAGCGCATAAATGACGGCGATTGCTGAATACAGCGGCGCCGCGGCATGCGGCTGACTGGCGCTCCGAAACAGCAAGAAGGCGGCATCAGTGAGACTATTGAGCTGGTCTTTGTGATGCTCTGGGCCCAGTGCGGCAGCCTCCAGGGCGCGACGCATTGTCTGGTTTCCGTCTGTCCAACGCTCCCAGATTGGTAACAACTGCTGCGTGCAGTACTTCAAGACGAGGGTATGGTCGTCAGCCAACACTATCTCCCCGTCCATGAGCAGGACTCTCTACATACCATCGGTTCCACAACTTCAGACTTTTCATGCTCTAGACAACTTCTCAGTGAGTAGGGTCGCGTCCCCACTTCAGCTAAGCCGGCGCATATCGCAACCATTAATGTCCATGCTACCAGCTTGCTATAGCGTAACGGAATTCACCTGGGCAGATCCTGATACGAATTTATCTTGAAGTAGCCGAAATTGGCGGCAGTATACATGAGTTTCTTGGCAATTCGTCTCAGGTGTCAGCCGCGCAGAACCGTATGGAAGGGTTTCAGGTAGAGCTGCGTATTTAAGGCAAACAATGGGCTTGGAGCACCTTTGCAGGAGCGCCAAGCCCTGTGACAAATACCTACGCTGGTAGACCAGCCTGGACGGGAATTGTTGCTCGACGAGCGACTACTGTACGTTGCCGAACGTATGCAAGCTGAAGATTTTGAATGTACCGACAATATAGGCGAGACCGAGGAAGCTGATAACGACGATGGCGAATCCAACAACGCCAAGCGCCGCCATGGGCGCGCCTCGCCAGCCGCGCTGAACCCGCACATGGACGTAAAGCGCGTAAAACGTGAACGTGATGAGCGCCCATACTTCCTTCGGATCCCAGCTCCAGAACGTGCTCCACGCCAACTGAGCCCATATTGCACCGGACATGAGCACAAACGCGATCATCGGGACACCGATTGCGATGGCACGGTAGGACCACTCGTCGAGCTGCTCGAGTAGATCCGCCTCCTGGCCGTGTGCCCTCAGCTCCAAGGGGCCCTGTGAAGAAATCCGCTGTGCCAACTGCCGGCGCCCAAGCACGGTAAGCGCCAGTAATACTGCGACTTCGCCGATGATTCCGGCCAACTTGCCAAAGCTGAAAGCCTCACCGGATCCGGGCCAGCGGCCAATGTAGATGCCTAGCAATAATGCCAGCACAATTGCAACGGGCCAGATCGCCAGCGAAAAGGTATGAGGTTTGCGCCAGGCGCCCGTCCGCACAAGATACGTCGCGCTTAACGCGCCACCCAGTGCGAAAAAGCTGTACGACAGCATCGCCATGCCAACATGGATTCGGAGCCAATTGCTCTGCAGAGCGGGCTTCAGCGGATCAATGGCGGTACTGCCCGAGCCAAAGTTGAACAACGCGTAGCCAGACAACCCAAGAACGATGAGGAAGATAGCCCACCCGACAATGCGGGTGCGCATCCGGACTTCGGCAATGAGATAGATAGTCATGATCATCCACGAAAACGCCAGTGGGGCCTCGAAGGCGTTGGCAACAGGCCAGTAACCTTGGGCCGCCCAGCGGGTGCCGAGTCCAATCGTGGCGAGCAGATAACCGAGATACGCGAGACCTGTACCGGTGAGGCCGAGGCGAAGCCGGTTCATTACCGGCGCTGCCGGCGCGCCGCCAAGCGCGATGGTGCCCCCACGCGAAACACCGAGGGTTGCCGGAGCTGCCTCGGGCGATATTACATGGGCGATGTAGAAGATCAAGCCGATGGCATAGATCCAGAAACTCAGAAACAAACAGGTCGACGAAATGTGTAAAAGCTGGTCCTGGCTCATTGATGGGCACCTTCCGTCACTGGATCCGCACTCACGGCACGGAGCTCACGTTGAATCCTATTCGCTATGTCCGCAAAGCGTCGCTTAAAGCTCTGTCGGCTCTTCTCAGCCGAGCCGCGCAACAGTAGCACCGAGCTACCCGTTGCGCTATCACTTGGCGCAACATACAGCCATAGACGGCTAAATGGGAAGTACAGCACGCTGACGAGGCCGAATAGAATGAGCCCAAACGACGCGAAAATGAACGGCACTGCTGGATTGTGTCCAATATTCACGAATGCCTCACGACGAATGAGGATAGCGAATCTCAGATTTCCAACGTCAATCGGCTGTGCTGTTACCGCTTCAGTCTGCCCATTGAACGTGCGAGTCGTCACGGGAATATCGACTTGCTCCTTCAGAATGCGCATCGTCTGTCCGGCGTGCTGCGGCGGCTTGGCGACGGTCAATACCGCGGTTGGCGGTAGCTTGTCCTGCGGCACGGCGTCGCGGAACGTCAATGTTACGGCAAGGTCGCGGTCAGGCAGATAGAAGGCGGAGAGCCCGGTGCCAATTGGCTGATACGTGCCATCTCCCAGAGGCTGCATCAACAGCGACGGGAATTGAGAGCCGCATTGCGGTGTCGACAGCTGAATCGTGCAGTAGGAGAGGGGCACGGGATGCGCCGTGCTCCTGTCGATAACCACCAAACGAGCCGCGACACCGTAGTCGGCTTGGTGGATGTCGTAGCCAAAAATGCCGCCATAATACCAGGGCGTGTTGACGTCGATAAGCTGGTGATGGGTGGGCCCGGCGCCGTTGTTCTCAATAATCGTCAGGTTGTTATGAAAGTTGCGTGGTAAGCCATTCGGGTAGAGGCCGAAATCAAACGAATCTGAACGCAATAGCAGCCCCGTACCGTGGCCGAGCGACACAGCCTGACCACCAGCTTCGAGCTGCACCGACCGGTCGAGCCAACCCGCGATCGCGCCCCAGGCGATGGCGGCGACCATCAGCACGATGCTCAGGTGCGAGACGATCGTGCCAAGCCGCATGGCGCGAAACCGGTCGGCAAGTATATACGACCGACCGTCGCGTTCCACCAATTCGACTCGGTAATGGCATGCGCGCAAAGCTTTGACCGCGGCACGAGTCGCTTCTTCAGGAAACGCGGTCGCGGTCATTTGGCACGAGGTATCGGCCGCGCGATAAAACTCAGGCCGGTGAACGACAGGTACTCTGAACGAAAAGCGATATACGCCCTTGGATCGCCGGATCGCGCAGCTTGCGATGCTGGCCATCAACAGGAAATTCAAGGCATAGAACCAGCGCGATTCATATACCAGGCGAATGCCACTGTCTTGCGGCATGAAGCTACCGGCGATCACAACACAGAGGATCACCAGCAGCATGATGATGGCAAACGTCATCGAGCGAAGGCCGCGCCATATGCGGGCCGGCCGCAGCAATGCTGCCCCGCTCACGGATAGTCTTTGTCCTTGGACGGCCATTTTCTCCGTACCCGAATCCTGGCCCTGACTGATTCTAGGGACCACCGCACACACCGGAAGTGGCTCCCGCACGGGGCGCGGGTGAGGCATGCCGTTCCATACATAAGATACACAATGCACCGGACTATAGCGAAGTCGTTCCTGTCATTGCACAAGGAGCCGGCTGCAATTCCTCATTACGGCTTTGGTCGGAAGGCCGCGAGCCAAGCGCCGATCGTGCATACGGGGGCCGGCTCCGTTGCCGGCTTCCCGCGTGCCTTATACTAAGGCCAGCTTTAGCCTGGGTTCTGACTAGCAGTGAGCTTGCAGTGCCCTCTCGTTTTGGACGATGCATCACGTTGCACAAGCGCGCAGGCCTTCGGGCTACCGGCAAATAATTCGCAAAACAGGGCTTCAATTATGGGGCCGACCATAAACCACATTGCTCAAGCTCACCGTGGCTCCGGCACAAGATTTGAATCTCGACAGTGGGCAATACGGCGCCCGCTCGTGCAGCGAGGAGGGTTTCTCATTTGGCGCACGCTGATATTGTCGAGGAGGCTTCAGCCCTAATCGTGGCGGCTTCGGGCAACAACTTGTCACTTAGGCTCATGGGGGGAATCGCCGTATACCTCCGCAGTACGACGGCAGCACGCCGGCCCGAACTGGCGCGAGCGTATGCCGACATCGATTTGGTTGCTCCAAAACGTTCCGCCCGCCAGCTTACCGAGTTGCTGACTAAAGCAGGCTACACGCCGAATCAGCAATTTAACGCGCTCAATGGATCATCGCGGATGCTCTTCTACGACCAGAAGTACCAGCGGCAGATCGATGTGTTCATGGGTAGCTTTTCGATGTGTCACAGTCTCAATCTGGAGTCACGGATTGTTCTTGCCGGCCCGGCCCTGTCGCCGTCCGATCTGCTATTGCTCAAGCTGCAAATCGTGCAGCTCAATAAGAAAGACGTCACCGATACGCTGGCACTGTTGTTGAGCCATGAGCCGACGCCGAAAGATGAAGCACACACGCTTAGCACCGGCTATATCGCCAATGTCTGTGCGGCCGACTGGGGCTGGTACACAACCCTAAGTGACAACCTCAAGGAGGTTGCCGCTCGTGCCGAATCCATACTGCCCGCACCAGATGCAGCAACGGTAAAGCGCCGCGCGGGCCAGTTAGTGCAGTCGCTCGATAACGCGCCAAAATCTCTTGGCTGGAAATTGCGGGATAAAATTGGGCGCCGAAAAATTTGGTACGCTTTGCCGGAGGAGGTCCAACGTTAGTCGCGAACTTGAGCTTACCTACGCGTTTCGGTCATTTAGGGGACCTGTTTAGGGGATTGACGAACTTTTCCTCAGAATAGGACACTACTTTTGCTGAATTCCTATTGAACAGCCGCCTCTGCTGGACGAAACTGTTGCACAAGGACTCACGAAAGCTCGTGTTTGTCCTGTGTCGACGAAAAGTCTTCCAGCGCCCTATTAACACATCGCGAATCTCCTTTTGATGTTGCCTGCGTAGATGTGACGGAAACGGTTGCGATGCAACTATTCGGACGGCGCAAAGATGCAAAGCCACAAGATCCTCTCGACAAACAGCGCAAGCAGGCTGTCGAGGCGCAACGATCGGCTTTGCTATTCCTCCAAGGCAAACTTTACGGGCAAGCTGAATCGGAGTTACGCCGTGCCGTAACGCTTGACCCCGATTCTGCCACGGGCCATGCGTACCTGGGCATGGTGCTGCACAAGGTCGGGCGCCTGCAAGAAGCCATCGACGAGCTCGGCATCGCCATCACCCTAATGCCGGAAGACGAGGCGCTCTGGCGTACCCGCGGCAGCATCAAGGAAGCCGTGAGCGACTTGCAGGGAGCGATCACTGACTACCAGATGGCCGTGCAGCTCGACACCGCACAGTCGCTATCCCATGCGGCACTCGGCGCGATTCTGGTGCAAGGGAATGACTTGCAACGTGGTGAGTTCCACTTGAAGCGCGCACTTGAGCTTGAGCCACGCGACCCATTGGCCTTGGCCGACATGGCCGGGCTGCGCCAGCAGCAAGGAAAGTC